>JBGPLJ010000311.1:0-4400 GCA_041486385.1 Steroidobacteraceae bacterium | reverse complement strand
TCTCTCTCAATACGGACAAGGGCGAAGCGCAGGTTCCCTGCAACCGGATCATCGCCCGCATCGGAGCGGTGCCGCCGCGCAAATTCGTAGAAGCCTGCGGCATTCAGTTTCCGAACGCGGATCCGGCGGCGCTGCCGGAACTCACGAGCCAGTACGAATCGAACGTGCCGGGCCTCTACGTGATTGGCGCGCTCGGCGGCTATCCGCTCATCAAGCAGGCCATGAACCAGGGTTACGAGGTGGTCGAGTACATCCTCGGCCGCGCGCTCGAGCCCGCGGATCATCCGCTCCTCGAGAAGAAGTTTGCGAATCTGCCGTACCGGCTTTCGGTCAACGCGACGTTGGCACTGATGCAGGAACGCATCGCGGTGTTCGGTGGCGTCAATGCACTCACGTTTCGCGAGCTCATCCTCGGCAGCAACGTGCTGACGCCCGCGGCCGGCAGCGAGATCTTCCACAAGAACGACTACACCAATACGTTCTTCACGATCCTCGACGGCAGCGTGCAGGTGGAAGTAGGTGAGGAAGAGAAGCTGCGCCTTACCTTGGGCGCGGGCCAGTTCTTCGGTGAAATGTCGCTGCTCTCGGGGCGCAGGCGATCCGGTACTGTATACGCGGGCGCGGGCTGCGTGCTGATCGAATCGCCGCGCCGCGAGATCAGCAAACTCATCAAGTCGGTCGACGCGGTCAAACGCGTCATCGACGAGAGTTTCGTGGTGCGCGCGATCCAGACGGGCTTTGCGCCGGAAGCGACTGCGCAGGAACTGCGGCCGGTCGCGGAGCGCGCCACCTTGCGCCGCTACAAGGCCGATCAGCCGATCTTCGGTGAAGGCGATGTGGCGGACTGCCTGCACCTCATTCGCAGTGGCTCGGTGTCGGTGTCGCGCAGTATTGGCGGACGCGAAGTCGTTACCTCCTATGTCGCCGCCGGCAACTACGTCGGCGAGATGGGCTTGATGGGCGGTACGCGCCGCACGGCAACCGTGCGCGCAACCGTGCCGACGGAGACGGTCAGCCTCGACGCGGCTGCGTTCAGCGCGCTCCTCGAACGGAATCCCAAGCTCAAGGAGCAGGTCCAGGCGACGGTACGCAGGCGCCTCGCGGAAAACACGCGCATGAGTCTGCAACCGCGTGCGGGCGATCTCATTTCATTCCTCATGAGTCAGGGCCTCGGCGAGGCGACGGATGTGCTGTTGATCGATGAGGCGTTGTGCGTTGGCTGCGATAATTGCGAGACGGCGTGCGCGGAAACGCACGGCGGCACGTCGCGACTCGATCGCGAAGCGGGTCCTTCGTTCGCCGGTCTGCACGTGCCGACGTCCTGCCGGCATTGCGAGGACCCGCATTGCATGAAGGACTGTCCGCCCGATGCGATCCGGCGCGCGCCGAACGGCGAGGTCTACATTCGCGACAACTGCATCGGCTGCGGCAACTGCGAGCGCAATTGTCCGTATGACGTCATTCAGATGGGCGCGGCGAGCGCACCAAAGCCGGGACTCTGGCCGTGGCTGCTGTTTGGCCGCGGACCGGGTCCTGGGGGGCACGCAAGCTCTGCGCACGCACCGAGCGCTGGACCGAAGAAGGCCGTCAAGTGCGACATGTGCAAGGACCTCAGCGGCGGGCCCGCTTGCGTGCGCGCCTGTCCGACGGGCGCGGCCATTCGCTTGAGCCCCGAGCAGTTCGTCGATCTCGCCAGTCGACGCTAGGGAACGCGCGTGGCCATGCACGAATCCATGCTTGCCTACGCGCGTAAGCGCTACCTCTGGATCGCGCTTGCGCTAGTTGCCGTCTGCGTCGCCGCCTATGCATGGCACAAGCCGACCGAGCCGCCAAACGGGGGCACCTGGCTCGGCTACACGCTCGGCACCATCGCGGCGCTGCTGGTCTTGTGGCTCACGGCCTTCGGCATCCGCAAGCGCAGCTACCAATCGAGCCTCGGCAAGGTGCAGGGCTGGTTGTCGGCCCACGTGTATCTCGGTGTGGCCGTAGTTGTCGTCGCGACGTTGCATAGCGGGTTTCACTTTGGCTGGAACGTCCATACGTTCGCGTACGTGCTCCTGTGCGCGGTGGTCGCGAGCGGGCTCCTCGGCGTAGTGGTCTACCTGCGCAATCCATCGGCGATGACTGCAAACCGCGCCGGCTCCAATCGCGACCAGCTGCTCGCGGAGATTGCCGATCTTGATCAGCGCGCGGCGCGCGTCGCCGCGAAACTGCCCGAGGAGTACGCAGGTCCGGTGGCGAGCGCCCGCGACCGCACGACCATCGGTGGGAGCGCACTTGCGCTTCTGACCGGAGCCGATCGTTCGCAGGTCGTGTTGCCGGCGTCGCCGACGCCGGTTGCGAATCCGGACCAGGCAGCGCTGCTCACGTGGCTCGCCGATCGTTTGTCGCGCAGTTCCGATGGGACGCAGTCACAGCTCATCCAGGATCTTTTGACGCTGCTCGCGACGCGCAAGAGCTTGCTGGCGCGGCTGCGACGCGATCTGAAGCTGCAGTCGTGGCTCGAAATCTGGCTCTACGTGCACGTGCCGCTGACATTTGCGCTGCTCGCAGCGCTCATCGCGCACGTGCTGATCGTGTTCCTCTACTGGTAGCCCGATGCGCACGCTCATCCGCTTCCTCACGCGTAGCCCATCCGGCGCCATCGAGAGCCGGGACAAGGTGCACGAAGGGGATGTCATCACGCTCGGGCGCGGTACCGACCAGGTCCTGCACCTCAAGGATCGTCGCGTTGCGCTCGAGCACGCGCGTATTGTCCGGCGGGGCGACGGGATTCTGCTGAGCTCGCGCGCCACGGCCGGCGTGACCGTCAACGGCGCTCCCGTGCGCGACTCGCGCCTCGTCCCGGGTGATGTCGTCGAAATCGGCGCCAACGTACTCAAGATCATCGAGCCGCCAGCGGGCTGCGATCTGGCGTTCACTTTCGAACTCGGCGGGGCCGCGACAGACGACGAACTCGCGCCTCCTGCTCGGAGGCTCCGGCTGGCGGATACGGCGCTCGCCAAGCGCCGCCCGGCGTGGCTCCTGTTCGTGCTGGTCTTGCTTGTGTGCCTGGTACTGCCGGCTTCCGGGCTGGTGTCGAAGGGCTGGCAAGCGACGCTCCGCTCGAGTGTGCTGCCCGATGATCATCTCTGGAGCTCAGGCCCGCTCGCCCTCGTGCATCAGAACGTCGCGCTCCAATGCGAGAGCTGTCATGAGCGCGCGTTCGTGCGTGTGCGCGATGCAGCGTGTCTCGCCTGTCACGGGGGCACGTTGAAGCGACATGCGGCCGCCCACGGCGTGCGCTTCGATCTCGAGGGGCGTCGCTGCGCCACCTGTCACGCCGAGCACAAGGAGCCGTCGACGCTGGTGCGGCGTGACGATTCGCTGTGCGCAGGCTGCCACGCGGATATTCATCGAACGACCGGTCCGGCGGCACGCACGGTACTCGGCAACGCTTCGGACTTCCTGTCCGATCATCCGGAGCTGCGTGTTTCCGCAAGCGAGTCGCATCTGAAGTTTGCGCATGACGTGCATCTCAATCCGGCGGGCATCAAGGCGCCCGGTGGCAAGCGCGTCATGCAATGCGCCGAGTGCCATCAGACGGATGCGGCGGGCGCGCGCATGCTGCCCATCAACATGGAACGGCACTGCCAGGAGTGTCATCGACTGGATTTCGATCCTGCCGATCCGGAGCGCCAGGTTCCGCATGGCGACGCCCGTGCCGTGATCACGACGCTGACCGAGTACTACAGCGCCAAGTACCTCGCCAACTATCCCGATCCGCTCGCCGCGGCCGCGCCGGGGCGCCTGGTGCGCCGGCCGGGACCCGAACTTACGCGCGAAGAGCGCGAACGTGCGCTGCGGCGCGCACACGAGCAGGCGCTTACCATTGCGCGCGATCTCTTCGAACGGCGCGCTTGTGCGACTTGTCACGAAGTCGAACGCGTGGATACCTCTTCGCAGGACCAAGCGGGCGATCCGACCTGGCGGGTCGCGAAGGCGGCACTGACCCAAGCCTGGATGCCTGACGCCCGATTCACTCACGCGCGCCATGGCACCTCGCTCACGAGCTGTGCCACCTGCCATGCGGCGGCCAAGTCGCACGCTGCCAGCGATGTCTTGATGCCGAAGATTGCCGTGTGCCGCACCTGCCATGCGGGCGCGGTGCCGCCGGCGAATCGTCCGCAGCTCGTCGCGAGCGGTTGCATGATGTGTCACGCTTTTCACCGCGACGGTGAGCCGTTGTGGGGCGCAGCGGCCGCGGGCCAGGCGCTGCCATGAGGTTGCTCGGTCGCGGGACCGCGACGGTGCTTGCCGCGTGCTTTGTCATGGCGGCTTGCGCAGGTGGCGGTTCGAATGACACGACCGGCGTCGATCCCGCAAATCCCAGTGGGGGTTGCAATGGATCTTGCGCAACG
>JBGPLJ010000310.1:0-4406 GCA_041486385.1 Steroidobacteraceae bacterium | reverse complement strand
CGCCCGGCCAGCGCTCTCTTGGGTTTGCAGGCCCGCCGAAAACAAGCACGCCAATGTCAATTGCGCCGCGTTCCGGAGGCCGCTCCAACCAGTTTTCCGGGTTGATCGCGCGGTCCGGATCCGACGCCGGCCGCAGACAATCGTCGGGAATGATGATGTGGACGCCGATCGGGTAGTTGCCGGGCGGCACATTCGCGCGGCCCGACTGGACGATGTGACGTCCGCGCCCATCGGCGAGTTGGTGCGCAGGAGTCGACCCCTCGTTGGCGACGAAGCTGAGATTCCATGCGCCGCTAGCATGCAGGCTCGCTTTCATCACGTGGGCGAGCTTTGAGTAGGACACGTAGACGTCAAGGCCGTGCATGGCGACATTCCATTGTCCCGACCGCGGTCCATGCTTGGACCCGACAGCAAAGCTGTAAGTGGCCATCAGCGCGCCCCTCGCGCAAGTATGTGTACCCCACATCGTTCTTGGGGCGATTCGCCTTCCGCAAGCACTTGAACTTATTGGTCGGGGCGACAGGATTTGAACCTGCGACCCCTTGCACCCCATGCAAGTGCGCTACCAGGCTGCGCCACGCCCCGACCGTGAAAGGGATATTAGCTGAAGTGACGTCCGCGCGAGTGCGCGTTCAGCGCCGGAGGATCTTGATGAGCTCCTCGAGCTCCATGCGCAGCTGCCGCACGATCTGCTGGCTCTGATTGAGGTCATCGCGCGCTTCTTCGCCGGTGAGGCGCTGGCGGGCACCGCCGATCGTGAAGCCCTGTTCGTAGAGGAGGCTGCGGATCTGACGGATGATGATGACATCCTGACGCTGGTAGTAGCGCCGGTTGCCACGACGCTTCACGGGCTTCAACTGCGGGAACTCCTGTTCCCAATAGCGCAGCACGTGCGGCTTGACGCCGCACAGGTCGCTTACTTCGCCAATCGTGAAATACCGCTTCCCTGGGATCGGCGGTAGTTCGTCGTTATTGCTTGGTTCCAGCATATGCCTCGACCCGTGCTTTTAGTTTTTGTCCGGGGCGAAATGTCACAACCCGCCGGGCGCTGATGGGAATCTCCTCGCCTGTTTTCGGATTGCGACCTGGCCGCTGATTCTTGTCGCGCAAATCGAAATTGCCGAAGCCCGAAAGCTTCACTTGTTCGCCGCCGGCAAGTGCGGCGCGAACTTCCTCAAAAAAGAGATCCACCAATTCGCGCGCTTCGCGTTTGTTGAGGCCGAGTTGATTGAACAACGCTTCGGCCATTTCTGCTTTGGTGAGTGCTGGCATTGATTACTGATCTCGTATCGTGGCGCCGAATTCGCTGCGTAACCGCTCTGCAACAGCCGCTACCACCGCGTCCGCGTCTTGATCTGTCAACGTTCGAGAATTTTCTTGTAAAATCAGGCCTAAAGCAATGCTTTTTCGTGTTGGTTCTACACCGGGTCCCCGATAGATATCAAACACCCGGAGTTCCCTGAGAAGGCCACGGGCCGTAACACTAACATTTTCCTTGAGTTGCGCCAGTGGCACCGACTCATCGACAACCACCGCAAGGTCGCGGCGGATCGCAGGGAATCGCGAAACCTCCAAGAAATTAGGGACTTCCATCTTGAGCGCCGCCCGGCTCTCCAGTTCGAAAACATAGGGGCCCGCCGCCAGTCCCAGGCGGCGGACGAGATCCGGATGAAGTTGCCCGAGCCAGCCCACGCTTATGTCATCTCGAAATATGCGAGCACTCCGCCCCGGATGCAGACAAGGGAGCGTTGCCGCCTCGAAGCGAAACTTCGCTGGCGTCCCTGTGGCGCTCAACACCGCTTCGACATCGCCCTTTGCATCATGGAAATCCGCGGACTCGCCGCGGCCACCGCTCCACTGCTCCGGGAGCGCGGAACCGCAGAGCACGCCCGCAAGTGTGTCGGTTTCAATAACCGCGCCAGCGCGCAACTCGAATTTCCGTCCGGCTTCGCACAAGCGCACACGCTCCTGCTGGCGACGCAGATTCTCCGCCAGGGCCTGCACGAGGCCTGGCCAGAGCGAAGCGCGCATCACCGATAAATTGGCGGCGATGGGATTCTGCAGCGCGATCGGCGTGACCTGTGGGAAGTAGGAGCGCTGTATTTCCGGGTCGATGAAACTGTAGGTGATGGCTTCCTGATAGCCGCGCGACGCCAGGATCGCGATTGCGCGATCGGTCGTGAGCACGTGCTCCGTGAACGCCATCGGCGAGGCGCGCACAACCGCGGGAGTCTCGACAATTTCGTCGTAACCGCTGACGCGTGCAATTTCCTCGATCAGATCCGCTTCAATCGCGAGATCAAATCGATGACTGGGGGGCGTCATTTGCCAACCGTCAGCCGTCGCCGATCCGGTGAGGCCGAGTCCGGTCAAGATATCGCTGATGCGCGCGTCCGGAATCCTGGCGCCCAGCAGCTTCTCAACGCGCGCCCGTCGCAATGTGACTGGCGCCGGTTTCGGTAGATGCGCCTTCGACACGGTATCCGTGGTCGGTCCGAACTTTCCGCCGGCGATTTCAGCGAGCAACTCGCACGCGCGCTCGACGGCGAGCACCTGGCCGTTCCAATCGACGCCGCGCTCGAATCTCTGCGAGGCATCGGTCAGCAGACCGAGGCTGCGCGTGCGTCCGGCCAGAGCTGCGGGTGCGAAGAACGCCGCCTCAAGGAGAATATCCGTTGTTTCCTGGCTGACGGCCGTACGCAAACCGCCCATGACGCCAGCGACACCCACCGTGCCCTGCTCGTCCGCTATGACGAGCGTATCGGCGCTCAGCAAGACTTCACTGCCATCGAGCAGCGCAACCGCCTCGCCAGCCTGCGCCAGGCGCGCATGCAGTGCGCGATCGAGCTTCGCCAGATCGTAAGCATGCATCGGCTGGCCGAGCTCGAGCATCACGTAGTTCGTGACATCGACAATCGGCGAAATGGAGCGTGAGCCGGCGCGGCGCAAGCGTTCCTGCAGCCAGAACGGGGACCTGGCATTCGCGTCGAGCCCGCGCACCACGCGCGAAACGAGACGCGGACAGCCTTCAGGTGCATCGAGCCTCACCGGGAAAGTGTCTTTCAAGGTTGCAGCAACTGTACGCGTCGCTGGCACGGTCAGCCGACAGGTACCGATGACCGACACCTCGCGCGCGAGGCCGAGCACACTCATGGCATCGCCACGATTCGGCGTGACATTGACCTCGAAGACGGTGTCGTCGAGCTTTAGAAGCGCGCGTACATCGCTGCCGACGCTCGCTGACGCCGCCAGCTCGAGCAGGCCCTCGGAGATCTCGGCAAGTCCCAGGTCCTTCGCGGAACAGAGCATGCCTTCGGATTCGACGCCGCGCAGTTTCGCCCGTCCGACGCTCACATTGTTCGGCAGCCGCGCGCCAATCATCGCGAGCGGTGATTTCATTCCGGCCCGCACATTGCGGGCGCCGCAGACGATCGTCAGGCGATCACTGCCGTTGCTCGTCACCTTGCAGACGCTGAGCTTGTCCGCATCGGGGTGTATTTCGACGCTCAGAACTTCCCCGACGACCACGGCGCTGAAGGCGGGTGCCGCAGGTTCGCGCGCTTCCACTTCGAAACCTGACATCGTGAGCCGATGCGCAAGTGTTGCGCTGTCCCAGCTCGGGTTCGCAAGCTCTCGCAACCATTGTTCACTGACGCGCACGGCTTCAGCCCGCCCGAAACTGCGAGAGAAATCGCAGATCGTTGTCGAAGAACAAGCGCAGGTCCGGCACCTGGTAGCGCAGCATCGCCATGCGCTCGATGCCCATGCCGAAGGCATAGCCCGTATAACGCTCCGCATCGATGCCCAGTTGCCGGAACACGTTTGGATGGACCATGCCGCAGCCGAGTACTTCGATCCAGCCCGTGCGCTTGCACGAACCGCAACCCGGGCCCCCGCATAGCAGGCACTCGATGTCGACTTCGGCCGACGGTTCCGTGAACGGAAAGTACGACGGCCGGAAGCGCATGCGGAGCTTGCGCTCGAAGAACTGCTCCATGAACTGGTGCAGGAGCGATTTCAGATTGGCGAGGCTGATGCCCTCGTCCACCACGAGTCCTTCGATCTGATGGAACATCGGTGTGTGCGTCATATCCGAGTCGCTGCGATAGACGCGGCCCGGGGCGATGATGCGCAGCGGCGGCTTGCGCGCCTGCATGATGCGTACCTGTACGTTCGAGGTATGCGTACGCAGAAGCTTCCCGTCCGGGAAATAAAACGTGTCATGCATCGCCCGCGCCGGATGGAGCGCGGGGATGTTGAGCGCGTCGAAGTTATGAAATTCGTCTTCGACTTCCGGTCCTTCGACCACTTCGAAGCCCGCGCCGCCGAAGATCTCCTCCATGCGTTGTCGCACTTTGCTCACCGGATGAAATCCGCCCTGTGCCTGGCCGCGGCCAGGAACGGTG
>JBGPLJ010000309.1:0-4409 GCA_041486385.1 Steroidobacteraceae bacterium | reverse complement strand
GCGACGCGACCAGTGGCTCGCGCCCATCCTCGAGGCTGGGGACAGTGCGACCTGGCGCGCCGAACTCGAACGTACGCTTGCAGCAATCGTGGCGGAATCGCTGAAACAAGTGCTGGCGCTCATGCCGGAGACTTTGAGCAAGGCGCTTTGGGAGAGTGTGATCCAGGCGGCGGGGCGCATCGACGACCCCGACGATCAAATCGCGCGGCTGGCACAGGCAAGCCCACCGGCCGGCCTGCATGTCGAGGAGTTGCCAATGTGGCAGACAGCCGCTCGCTTTCTCCTGACCGGGAATGACAAACGCACCGCGGAGTGGCGCAGACCGCGCGGCCTCAACAAGACCATGGGTTTTCCCACGAATTTTCCGCAGGACAAACGCCGGCACGCTGAAATCCTGACTGATCTTGGGTGCATCGACGGCGTGCTCGACGCCTGGCGCCGAGTCGCGCAGCTGCCCCCTCCGCGCTACGACGAGCAGCAGTGGCGTGTTCTGCAGGCGTTACTTGTCGTGCTGAAGCGGCTTGCGGCTCACCTGCGCGTGATCTTCACGGAGCGCGGGCGCGTGGACTATGTCGAGGTCGCGGTCGCGGCGCGCGACGCACTCGGGCCTCCGGAGGATCCGACGGATCTGGCGTTGCGCCTCGATTACAGAATTCGTCACCTACTGGTCGATGAGTTCCAGGATACCTCGCGGGGTCAGGTTGAATTGCTGCGACGCCTGACGGCCGGCTGGACTGGGCTCGACGGCCGGACGCTCTTCTGCGTCGGCGATCCGATGCAGTCGATCTATCGAGTCCGCCAGGCCGACGTCGCGCTGTTTCTGAAGGTAAGGCACAGCGGCATCGGCGATGTGCTGCCAGAAGCGCTGAGCCTCGCGCGCAATTTTCGCTCGCAGTCCGGAATCGTCGCATGGGTCAATCGCGCGTTCTCGAATGCACTTCCGACCAAGGACGATCTCGCGCGCGGCGCCGTACGCTACACACCTGTGCAGGCGACGCGCGGCCAGGGAATCGCTCCGGCCGTCACCGTCTGGCCCTCGATCGGTCTGAATGTTGCTGCCGAAGGTGCCCAGGTCGTCGAGATCGTGCGCTCCGCGATCACACGCAACCCGGACGCTTCGATTGCCATCCTCGCGCGCACTCGCAATCACGTCCGTGACATCGCAGCTGCGCTGCGCGCGGCGGAGCTCAAGTTTCAGGCGATTGAACTCGAATCCCTGAGGGAGCGCCGCGCGATTCGCGACCTGTCGGCGCTCACCCGGGCCCTGTGTCATCGCGATGATCGCATTGCCTGGTTTGCGCTTCTGCGCGCGCCGTACTGCGGATTGACGCTGGCTGATCTCGCCCACGTCGGGGCACTGGGTCGCGAGCGCACGCTGTGGCAGCTGCTGACCGACGATGCAGTCATCCGGCAGCTTAGTCACGATGGGCGCGCACGGCTCGCGCGGATACGTCCAATTGTTGCCGCGGCACTTGAAGCGTACGGGCGGCGGCCGCTTGCGTCCGTCGTCGAAGGTACCTGGCTCGCGCTCGGCGGACCGGCTTCGGTCGAAGACGCGGCCGATCTCGACAGTGCTCGGGTCTTTTTCGAGCGGCTCGCCAGTCTCGAGCGCGCCAGCGATCTCGAGGATCCCGCGGCACTCGATGAGGCGTTGGCTGATCTGTATGCCGCGCCGGATGCGGCGGCAAGCGATCGGTTGCAGATCATGACGATCCACCGAGCCAAGGGTCTCGAATGGGACATCGTGATTCTGCCGGGTCTCGGCCGCCGCCCGCGCAACGACGAGCCACGCTTGCTCGCGGTCGTCGAGATCGAGAGTGCAAACGATGGCGCGGGATTGATACTCGCGCCTGCGCGCGCGGCGGCCGAGGCAAGCGAGCCGCTCGAGTCTTTCGTGAGAGGCCTGGAACGCGAACGCACCCAGCTCGAGAGCGCGCGCCTCTTGTACGTGGCGGCAACGCGGGCCCGCGAAGAGCTTCATCTGCTGGGACATGCAGAGGCGGTCGTCGATGCGAGCGGCACGACGACGGTACGGCCGCCCGCGCGGGCTGCTCTGCTCGGCATACTGTGGCCGGTCGTGTGTGAAGCGTTCGAGGCGGCGGCGCTCGCACCGAGGCCTGAGCGCGCAGAGCGAGTGCGAGCCGCCGATTACGGATCGACATTGCGTCGCTTTGAATCGGGATGGTCGCCGGAGCCCGTCATCGATCGAGCGATCGACGCGCGCAAGGAGGCGAGCGATACCGATGTCGAGCTGCGGCCGGAATTTGACTGGGTGACTGAAGTCGCGCGCCTCGTCGGTGTTGTAGTGCATCGCGATCTTGAGCGGCGCGTGCGTGCGCGCCTGGCGCACGGTGCCTCCCCGACGGTCGATCACTCGCTTTACAGCACCGAACTCCGTGAGCTGGGCGTCCCCGAGCATCGCTTGCCGGATGCAGTGGCGCGCGCCGCCGCGGCAATCGAAGGCACCTTGGGCGATGCACGGGGACGATGGATTCTCGCGCCACATGCAGAGGAGTCGAGCGAGTGGAAGTTGACGGCTGAGTTCGAGGGCCAGGCGCGGCGCCTGATCATCGATCGCAGCTTCGTGGACGAGGCGGGCACGCGCTGGGTCATCGACTACAAGACGAGCCCGCACACCGGTGGCGGCATCGAAGAATTTCTGGCGCGGGAGGAAGAGCGTTATGCGGCGCAGCTCGGCCGCTACGTGGCGGCAGTCCGGCGTCTCGGCCCGCAACCTGTGCGCGCAGCGCTCTATTTCCCTTTGCTCGGTGCCTGGCGCGAGTTGTCCCAGGTAGAAAGCTCAGGCACGAGCGCCCCCAGGAGCATGTCCTGAGCCGCGCCGAGGTAGCGCAATGCCTGGTCGTAGTAGACCGCGGGATTGATCGCAAGCCTTTCGACATTGGTATCAGCCTGGGCACTGTCACTGTCGTCTTCGTCCACCGACCCGCCTGGCTCGCTCGGGACGACCGGAGACTCGGGAGCGCGCACCGCCATCTTGAGTTGCGCTCTCGCTGCGCTTCCGTCGGGCGCCACGAGTCGACAGAAAGTTTCAGCGGCGCGCACTGTCTCGACGTACTTCGGAACCCGCTTGCTGTGAAACAAGCGCCCGCCGGTATCGTGCAGCGTCAGAAAATCGACCACGAGATGCGCGCGTAGCAGAGCGACACGCCCGCGTTGCGCGAATTCAGTCTCTGACGTTACCGGCGGCGTCCGGCCGGCGGTGGGATATGCGGGCAGTCCATGCGCCGATACCACTGCCGAGGTGCGGTGACCCAGTTCATCGTTTCCCTCGAGACGATCAGTTGTTGCGGCCAGGGTGGCCTTGAATGCGGTGTAGCCGGGCAGGGCAGCGAGTTCGTCCGGGGTGAGTACCTCGGCTCCCGCTCCGCGCAGGTCTTCCGTGGCCAGATCGTACAAGGCATCGGCGATCGGACGCAGCTGCGCGAGGTCCGGAGTGATCGTGATGCTGGCTATGCCTGGCGTCGCGATCGTGGCGCGGGAGTCGATGAATTCCACGGTAAAGCTGATGATGGCGATGCGCTTGATGTCGGTGGCGCGCTTGTGGCCGGTGACGTCTACATACGCGGCGATCTGTGTTGCCGGGTCGGCGTTAATGTCATAGACGGGGACGTCGCTGTCCTTGGCGTGGAGCGAGTGCGGTGCCAGCGCGGCGCTCATTACCAGCAAGCCACCGGGCCAAGCGCGTGCAAAGACACCATGACGGGCTGGCATGCGCCGCGCTCAGTAGTTGTTTTCGATGGAAAAGCGCCGTCGTCCCTGCGGATCGATCTCGGTGAGCTTGGCAATGTCGGCGACGACCTGCGGCGCCGCCGTGGGCCGAGCGCGCACCCACCCGGTGACGACCGCGCGTCGCGCGCGATAGAGTTCCACATCACCGGAGATATCGATGGGTCCGCTCAGATCGCGAAAATGTCCGACAACCACATCGGGCTTCGCGACGGCATCGCGATCAAATTGAAGCCGGTAGCTGCCGAGGTAAGGCTGGACGTCCGCCGGGCCGGTCAATGTCCCGGATTCGGCGATGCCGCGAATGCTAGTGATCCAGTTGCCCGCAAAAACGATTTCGTCGAACTTGAGCCGCGCGAGTCCAGCCCAGCCGGCGGGTAGCATGCGGCCCGCAAGGTTGGCCACATCAATGCTTGCGTCGACGCCGTGAGCCTCGATGCGACCGCCGCTGAGTATCACATCTGCGCTGAGCTGATCGGCCGCTTGAGTGGCCTCTACCTGGGCTGACACGCGGCCAGCGAGTAACGCGAGGGGATGCAAATGCCATTCGACGCGCTCGACATCAACTCCGGCGGCGCGCACCGCGAGCGCTTCGCCGTGCCACAGCGTGCCGCTGAGGGAACCGAAGCTCACCGTCGACGGTAGCCAGCGGGTTACCAGCG
>JBGPLJ010000308.1:0-4417 GCA_041486385.1 Steroidobacteraceae bacterium | reverse complement strand
CCGGCGCAGCGATTCAGGAACTGGAGAAGATCGCCCGCGAGGTGCTGCAGCAAGGCTATACGCTCGCGTGGACGGGCTCCGCGTATCAGGAAAAGGAAGTCGGCAACACGGCGCTCATCGCGATCTGCGCCGGGCTGCTCGTCGTATTCCTGGTGCTCGCCGCACAATACGAACGCTGGACGCTGCCGATTGCAGTCGTGCTCTCCGTGCCGTTTGCGCTGCTCGGCGCGCTGCTCGCGGTGTGGCTGCGCGGCCAGCATAACGACATCTATTTTCAGGTGGGCCTGCTCACGCTGATCGGGCTCTCGGCGAAGAACGCGATCCTGATCGTCGAGTTCGCGGCGCGCAACGTGCGCGCCGGCATGGACGTCATCGATGCGGGGATTCTCGCCGCGCGTCAGCGCTTCCGTCCGATCGTCATGACCTCATTCGCCTTCATCTTCGGCGTCATGCCGCTTGCTCTCGGCCGCGGCGCGGGCTCCGGTGCGCGTCACTCGATCGGCACCGGCGTGATCGGCGGCATGCTTGCGGCGACGCTGATCGCCACCTTCTTTGTTCCTACTTTTTTCCGCTGGGTGGCGGGGCGAAAGACGCCGCCCGCCGCTCATTCGCCCGAAGAATCACGTACGCCCTGACCGCCTCGGCTTCGCTCGCGCTCACCTCTTCGCCGAAGGCAATCATGCCATTCGATGCGAGGGCGCCCTTGCGAACGATCGCGGACCATGCGCCTGCATCGCCCAATGCCGTCGAGAAGCGCAGGTCAGGAATAACGCCGCCGCTGATCGCCGCATCGCCGTGGCAGTAGTAGCAATAGCGGTGATAGACGGTCTTGCCCTCCAGCACAATCGCGGCCGCTGCGGTCGCTCGCGGCGGCACGGGCAATTCGTGAATGCGTGATTCCACCGGCGGCAATTGCGCCGTGCCGCCGATCTTGAACGTCAGCACGCGGCTGCGGTTCGGGAGTTTCCCGGCGACCCAGGAAATCTCACCAGCGACACTTGGAAATGCGCCGCCCCAACCGGCAATCACGGTCACGTATTGCTCACCGTTCACTCGATAGGTGATGGGTGGCGCCATCACGCCGGTCTGCGCGGCAAACGACCAGAGCTCCTTGCCATTGTCGGCGCGGTAGGCGCGCACTTCGCCATTCGCCGTGCCCTGAAACACGAGGCCGCCGGCGGTTGCGAGCACACCGCCGTTCCAGGGGCTCGGATACTGCACGCGCCAGACTTCCTTCTGTTCGATTGGATTCCACGCGGCCAGATGTCCTTTCGTCGCCGCCATCACCGCGGCTCGGGTCGCAGCGTCCTGTGGCAGTGAGGCGGCAACGCCATCGACGCCGAGATTCACGGCAAGCTTGCGCATGACGAATTTCGCATCGTCCACGTACGGAAAACTCAAATCGTTCGCCGGGATGTACACGAGACCTGTGCGCGGACTGAACGCCATCGGCTGCCAGTTGTGGCCACCGAGGGGACCGGGTTGCTGTATCGAGGGCTTGCCGGTCTGATAGAAGCGCGCTTCCGGATTTTCGATCGGCCGTCCGGTCTTGGCGTCGACGCCGCTCGCCCAGGTCACGGCAACGTAGTTGCGCGCGGAGATGAACTCTCCGCTGGTGCGATCGATGACGTAGAAGAAACCATTCTTCGGCGCCTGCATCAGCACCTTCCGCACGCCGTCGCCGATGGGCAGATCGGCAAGGATGATGTGCTGGGTCGCGGTGTAGTCCCAGCTCTCGCCCGGTGTCGTCTGAAAGTGCCAGACGTATTCGCCGCTGTCCGGGCGCAACGCCACAATCGACGCGAGAAACCAGTTGTCACCGCCGCCCGGGCTGCGGATGCGTTGATTCCAGGGGCTGCCGTTGCCGACGCCGATGTAGAGCAGGTCAAGCTCCGGGTCGTAGGCGATCGAGTCCCACACGGTGCCGCCGCCGCCGTACTTCCACCACTCGCCGCTCCACGTGGTTGCGGCCTCCGAGAGAATCGGACTCTCCACTGGTTGCGACGGGTCGCCTGGCACGGTGTAGAAGCGCCACGCCAGCGTGCCGCTTTCGGCGTCGTACGCGGAAACATAACCGCGCACACCGAATTCCGCGCCGCCGTTGCCGATGATCACTTTGTCCTTCACCACACGCGGCGCGCCGGTGATCGTGTAGCGCTTGCTCTGATCGACCGTGAGCGTCGACCACTTCAGTTTGCCGGTCTTGGCGTCGACCGCGATCAGGCGCCCATCGAGCGTGCCGATGAAAACCAGACCGTGCCACAGCGCGGCGCCACGATTCACCACATCGCAGCAGGCTTTCGCGCCCGTTGCTCCGGGCACCTTCGGATCGAACTGCCAGAGGAGTTTTCCGGATTCAACCTCGAAGGCCTGCAGCTTGCTCCAGGCGCTCGTCGTATAGAGCACGCCGTCGACTTCGAGCGGCGTCGATTCCTGTCCGCGGTGCGTGTCGAGATCGTAGGACCAGGCAAGTCCAAGCTTGGCGACGTTCTCGGTATTGATGGCATCGAGCGGACTGAAACGCTGTTCCGCGTAGTCGCGGCCGTTGGTCAACCAGTTATCGCCTTCATTTGCCGCAGCCTCGAGGCGCGCGCCGTCAACCACCGTGCTGGCGGAGTGGCGCGCACAACCTGCGAGAACGAGGACGACGGTTGCGATCGAGCCGGCCATACCGGCCCAACGAATCCAACTACGCGTCATGACAGATCCCCTTCCGGCTCACTGATTCAGGCCTGTTCCCAGTGGTTGCCACCGTGTCTGGGAAATGCCATTGTCAACGAAGGTACGGCCAGTGTCATGAAGATCCCTTAGGAATGGCAAGCATCCAATGAAAGCGGCAGAAATGTTCAAAGTCGAGGGCCTTGGCTGCGTCGTCACGGGCGGCGCCAGCGGTCTCGGCCTCGCGTTTGTCGAAGTCCTCGCCGAGAACGGCGCGCGTGTAACGATGCTCGACCTGAGCGAGGAGCGGATTGGCAAAGAGGTCAAGCGCTTGCAAGCGGCCGGCTACGCGGTACGCGGCGCGGTGGTCGATGTCACCAAGCGGGCCGCGCTGATCGCGGCCATCGATGCAGCAGCGGCGGAATATGGCCGGCTCGATGTCGTGTTCGCGAACGCTGGCATCGATTCAGGCCCTGGATTTGTCACGCTCGACCGCACCAAGCGCGTGCCCGAAGGCGCGATCGAGAACTACACGGACGCGCGCTGGGACAAGGTGATCGACACGAATCTCACCTCGGTGTTCACAACGGTGAAGGCGGCGGCCAAACACATGAAGCCGCGCAAGTCCGGCCGCATCATCGTGACGACCTCGGTCGCCGGCCAGCTCATTGAATCCGGCATCGGCGTCGCCTATA
This sequence comes from Steroidobacteraceae bacterium, assembly GCA_041486385.1. Taxonomy (GTDB): domain Bacteria; phylum Pseudomonadota; class Gammaproteobacteria; order Steroidobacterales; family Steroidobacteraceae; genus JBGPLJ01. Next base: position 1,064 of record JBGPLJ010000308.1, on the reverse strand, counting down.
TGGCCGCGAAAGCGGGCGCTGCGCATTTCATGCGCGCGATGGCGCTCGAGTTCGCGAAGTACAACATCACCGTCAATGCCATAGCGCCGGGGCCATTCATCACCAACATCGGTGGCGGCCACGCGCACAAGACGGAAGTGCAGAAAGCCTTCGGCAACACGGTGCCGCTCGGCCGCATGGCGAGCGCCGAAGAAATCAAAGGGCTCGCGTTGCTCCTCGCCTCGCCGGCATCGAGCTTCATCACCGGCAGCGAGATTACAATCGACGGCGGATGTCTGCTCGGCGTGGTCTACGACTAGTTGCCGGACTCGGGCGCCTCGTTGAGCGCACGCGCGGCCCTGCTGCGCAGGATCGCGGAACGCGCATTGAAGTAGACGTTTTCCCAAGCCTTCGCCGCCTGCTGCGGATGACCGTCGCGCTCCAGGAGCAGCGCCTGCACATAGGCTAACTCGCCGCTTTTCGGTACCTGCAGCAACGCTTTCTCCACGAGCGCCACCGCAAGCGCATCGTCGTCGCTGTGGTCGCCAAATGTGTAGGTCCATCCGTAGGTCGCTATAGACTCCAGCCGCAACGGTTCCTGTGCGATTACCGGACGCAGCAGCTCACGAACCTTCTTCATGGTCGCGACGGTCTCGGGAGCGTTGTGATCAATGCCATCCTTGTTTGACCGCACGCGCTCGTACAGGATTTTCGCCTCGGTCTCCTGCAACAGGGGGTCGGCCGGTGCCAGCGCCAGCGCGTCCGCCAGCAGTTGATCGGCTTGCGCGCTCTGCTTTTGCGATTCGAGCGCCAGCGCCATGCCGCTGATGGCGCGCGGGTTGTGCGGTTCCTTCTTGAGCACGGACTGATAGAGATCCTGCACGCGCTGCGGGTTGTTGCCGGTGCGCACGACGACGTCGGCGAGTTCGAGCGCACTTTCATTCGCAGTGAGCTCACGCGCCGGCGCGTCAAGCGACGTAACCTGAGACAGCCTGTTGCGTTTGATCGAGATGTACTTGAAACGCATTTGCCGCGCGTAGGTCTTGAGTTCCTTGTCGAGTTCGCCGTAGCCGATCCCGACCGAT
>JBGPLJ010000307.1:0-4433 GCA_041486385.1 Steroidobacteraceae bacterium | reverse complement strand
CGCATCTGCTCGAAGCGGTGTGCATTGCCGATGGCGTTTGCGGTGCAGCTCCCAAGATCGCCCTGATTCAGAACCGGCGGGCACTTCTTGCGCAGGTCCACCTTCGCTGGCAGCGCCGCTGCGACTCTGAGCGGAGCGGCGTACGCGAAATCGCGATGGTCGGGAAGATCGGGAATCCAGCCGTAGTTCTTGTTTCTGCGTGGCATGTCGACAGCTCCTTTGTGACACGAAAAAAGAGTAGTACCAACGCACTTAATGATCAACACACTCGGCCTCTGGACTACACTGCGAACACAAGGTTTCAATGAGCAACCCTAAAGTACGCATCTGGCTTCGCTCTCTGCTTGGCATCGCCGCGATTGCCGCGGTGCCCGTAGTGCTGGTCATCGCTTTGCGATCGGCCTATCAGTCGTCAAGCCAACCGGGCGGGATTGATCGAAACGTGTTCGATTACACTCAGCCGAAGGAGACGGTGCCGCCGCCTGGTGGCACTGTGGCCGCGCCGGCGTCCGAGCTGGAGAAGGGCGTCAGCCGTGTCTACGAGTGTCGCAAGAACGGGCAGGTGATCTACTCCGGGCAACCGTGCGGGCCGGATTCCGTGAGGCACGATGTCGATGCGCGGAGGACGAATACCTACACGTCCGAGGCGTATGAGGTTTCGCCTTCGCAAGCGTCGGCGCCGACGCCAGGCAAACCGGTTCGGCGCGAACAGACAACGACGGCCACAACGAAGCCAGTCGATGCGGCAGAGCTTTCCGACGCAAAGAAAGACGAGTGCGGCCAGGCTCAGGAGGAGATCGATCAGATCAACGCGCGCATGCGCCAGTCTTACACGTCCGCGGAAGGAGAGTTCTTTCGCGACCGGCTGCGGAAGTTGGCCGACAAGCAGGATGCGTTGAAGTGCGACCGCTGATCTCCATTCCCTCTCCCCCTTCAGGGGGAGAGGGAATAGAAATCACCGCTCGCTGTCGAGATGCTTCATCTGCGCCTCGGCATAGCGTGATCCCGCAACCGCCGATGCGGGCACGGCTTTTTCAAGCTGCGCGAGCTCTCCCGGTGACCAGCGCACGGCAAGCGCGGCGAGTGATTCTTCCAGTTGCGCCCGCGTCCGCGCACCGATGACCGGCACGATGCTTTCGCCCTTGGCGAGCGCCCAGGCGATAGCGAGCTGCGCAGGCCGAACGTGTTTCTCTTCGGCCATGGCATTCAGCGCGCCGACCAGCGCCGTGTTCCGCGCGAGATTCTCGCCCGCGAAACGCGGCATGTGAGCGCGAAAATCTCCCTTCGCCGCGGGCTTTGAGCTGCTGAGCAAACCGCGCGAGAGCACGCCGTACGCAGTTACTCCGATCCCAAGCTCGCGAAGCACCGGAAAGATCTTCCGCTCCGGACCCCGGCTGATGAGCGAGTACTCGATCTGCAGATCGCAGATCGGGTGCACTGCATGCGCCCGGCGAATCGTCTCGACGCCGACTTCCGAGAGTCCGATCGCACGCACGTAGCCCGCCTTCACCAATTCTGCGATTGCACCGATCGTGTCTTCGATCGGCACGATCGGATCGAGGCGCGCGGGCCGGTAGATATCGATGTGATCGACGCCGAGCCGCATGAGTGTGTAGGCGAGAAAATTCTTCACGGCCATCGGCCGCGCGTCGTATCCGAACCACGCGCCATCGGGCCCGCGCAGCGCGCCGAACTTCACCGAGATGAGCGCCTGATCGCGCCGGCCCTTGAGCGCGCGGCCGAGCAGCATTTCGTTGTGACCGGCGCCGTAGAAATCGCCCGTGTCGATGAGCGTCACACCGCGCTCGAGCGCCATGTGAATGGTCGCGATGCTTTCATTCTCATCGGAGTGACCGTACATGCCTGACATGCCCATGCAGCCGAGGGCCAGGGGAAAGACCGTGGGGCCCGCGGTGCCAAGTTGGCGCGTGAGTTTGTGAGTGACTGGAGGCATGAACTCAACGTTATTCTTCGGGCAATCCTTGTCAAGCCGCCGTTGGCCTGACCGCCGAAATCAGACTGCGGGACGTTTCACGAGCTTGGCCGGTGCTGAGTGCGACGCGTCTCACTTTCCAGGTAACCCGCTCGCCGTATTGTCAAGTCTCTACTAGCATCTGCGCACATACCGTGAGTGACCCATGCGCAGTTTTCGCAGCCGGCTTGTCGCTCTCGTCATTGTCCTGGTGGTCACCATCCAGGCGGTGACGCTATTTGCCGTTCTCGCTCACATCTCCAATACCGAAAGCGCTCGTGCGCCTGGCCAATTGCAAGCCGGCGGCGCGCTCGTGCGCAACATTGTCAGCTATCGTTCGGCGCAATTGCAGAGCAGCGTCACGGTGCTGGCGAGTGACTTTGGCTTTCGCGAGGCGGTCGCCTCGGCGGACCGCGCCACGATCGCCTCGGCCGCCGAGAATCACGCGCAGCGCGCTCACGCGGACCTGCTGTTCGTGCTCGATACTCAGGGCGCGGTGCTTGCTGCAAGTTCTGCGAGCGCCGGTGGTGGCGGCGCGCAGTTTGCCGAGCAGGTTGCACAGGCGGACAAGGGCCGCGGGTCGGTCACGCTGGTTGCAATCGGCGCGCGCACCTATCAATTCTTCCTCGCGCCGGTACGCACGCCGGACGTGGTCGCGTGGGTTGCCATGGGATTTCGAGTCGATGACGCATTTGCGCGCGAACTCGCGAAGCTCGCGCAAGCCGATGTGAGCATTGTTGCGCGCAGGGATGGGCTCAAGGTCCTTGCCTCGAGCTTGCCTGCGAGCGCACGCGCGGCACTGGATACGGCTCGTCTTGATGCATTGAGCGATGGCGCTGCCGCGCAGCCCCTCTCGCTCGCGCATGAGGACTACCTCACCGCCCTGTATCACCTCGACGGGCACGGTGCGGTGGATGTGCTGCTACACAAATCAATGAGCGAGGTCATGGCGCCGTATCGCGATGCGCGCAACACCGTGCTCCTGTTCGGCGGCGTCATGCTGGGCGTCGCGGCGATCCTGTCGCTCTGGCTGGGCCGCAGCGTCGCGCGCCCGATCGACCGGCTGGTGCTCGCGGCACGGCGCATCAGAAATGGCGAGTACCATGAACCGGTGGCGATGAGCGGCGGTCAGGAATTCGCGCACCTGGCGAGCACCTTCAACGCCATGCAGCAGGCGATTGCCGAACGCGAAACCCGACTGACCCACCAGCTGTACCACGATGCGCTTACGGGTCTTGGCAATCGACTGCTTGCCGAGTCGCGGCTGAAGGATATCGTGAGCGGCGGCCCCGCTGCGGGACCCGTCGGGCTCGTGCTCATCGACATGAAAAATCTGCGTGATGTGAATGCTTCGCTCGGCCATCTGGTCGGTGATGAGACCCTGCGTGAGGCGACGCGGCGTCTGATTGCCCTGTCGAGACCCAGCGATATCGTGACGCGCTTTGCCGCCAACCAATTCCTGCTGGTGACGCGCGACGTCAGCCTCGCCAAATGCATGGACATCGCATCGCGCTGCGCCAAGGAGCTGCGCATCGCGCTGTGCGCCGCCCGCACCTGTGTTGATGTGGACGTGGCTGCCGGTGTGTGCGTCAGCACGGAGGAAGCCGTCGAGGTGGAAGAACTGCTGCGCCGCGTGGAGTTTGCACTCTACGAGGCCATCGCCAAAGGCGAGGTTGCCGTGGGTTATCGGGCGGAGAACGATCTCGGCAACAAGCGGCGCTGGCGAATCCTGCATGACCTGAAAGCCGCCATTGGCACCAGTGCGCTTACGCTTGCCTATCAGCCGAAAGTGACCATGGCGCGCCGCGAAGTCACCGGCGTTGAGGCTCTGGCGCGCTGGCAGCATGCCGAGCTTGGAGCCATCTCGCCGATGGAGTTCGTAGCAGTCGCGGAGCAGGCCGGCTTTTGTCAGGATCTGACGCGCTGGGTGGCGAGCGAGGCGCTGCGTCAGGTCGGGGAATGGCACAAGGCCGGGCTCAAGCTCGAGGTCGCCATCAACCTGTCGGCGACCGACATCATCGATAGCCCGCTCGTGCACTGGCTGCTGCAGGAGATTGAACGCTGCCGCCTGCCGGCGGGCACGTTGACGATCGAACTCACTGAGAGTGCCGTGCTGCGCGATCCCAAGTCCGCGGCGCGCAACATGCAGGCACTGAAGGTCGCGGGCGTGAGTTTCGCCATCGATGACTTCGGCACGGGCTATTCCTCGCTCACGCAGCTGCAGCGCCTGCCGGTCGATGAACTGAAGATCGACAAGTCCTTCGTCAGTGAATCGCACCTGCGACAGGACGATGCCAAGATTGTTCGCTCGACCATTGAGCTCGCTCACTCGATGGGACTGCGCGTCGTCGCGGAGGGCGTTGAGAATTCGAATCTATGGCGCAGCCTCAGCGCGCTCGGCTGCGACTTCGCCCAGGGATATTTCATCAGCAAGCCCATGCCGGCCAGTGAAGTGGCAGGG
>JBGPLJ010000306.1:0-4440 GCA_041486385.1 Steroidobacteraceae bacterium | reverse complement strand
CTCGCCTGAGGCGCGATCTCTCCCCGTGGCGGTCTGCCCGACAGGGACCGCATTCGGGGCTCAACACGGTGCTAGTGCGCGGCGAAAAGTACTTCGACGGACATGCTCGACCCCGAAAAGTACGCTACCCCGACCGCAGCGCATGCTTCTCGCGTGTCTCGACATCCTCAGCGCTGCCGCGCTCCGCGCGAAAAAAGGGCCTTTGGATTTCCTATCCCTCCTGAAATGCTTCAGCACGAGCTGCGCCAGCAGGTGCTGGCCGAAGTGTGCGTTGTAGGGATAGGGCGAGTCGGGTGGAAACGTGTCAACAATACGCGCGACCTCGCGCGTCGCAAGCAGGTGAAAACAGAAGCTCTTGCTGAGGTACGCGATCTCGAGCGTGTCATCAAGAAGCCCGAGGCGATCGAGAATCTTGAGCGTCGTCGGGAAGTAAATCGCTGCGCGCGGCGAGTCGTTGATGCGCGGCTCCGCCTCGATGACCGTCACTGAGGCCCCCGCTTTCGCGAGGCCGAGTGCCGTCAGGAGACCCACCGGCCCCGCCCCTACAACAACGACGTCGCGAACTTCAGCCATGGGGCATTCTAAGTGAAGAAGTCCACTTTTTTAACCATACATTAGATTGCTGATCGAGTGCCCTCGGTCACTCGTACGTTAGAATTGCACACCTCACACGCGCTGCAGGCACCCATCTCATCGTCATGGCCCACTCCGATACACACTCCCGCACCTGGACCTTCTATGCCGGCGACTGGCATGAAGGCAACGTCGCCCTCTTTGGACCGCGCACGCATTCCGCCTGGCTCGGCTCCTCGGTCTTCGACGGCGCCCGGGCCTTCGAAGGAGTCACGCCAGACATCGAGCGGCACTGTGCCCGGGTCAATAACTCGGCGGTCACGCTCGGGCTGAAAGCCCTGGTGCCGGTCGAGACCTGGCTTGGGCTCGTGCGCGATGGCGTGAAGCGTTTCGGCGCCAAGCCCGAGCTCTACATCCGTCCGATGTACTGGGCCGAAAAGGGCGGCAAGCTCTCGGTGCCGGCGGACCCCGAATCGACGCGCTGGTGCCTGACCATTTACGAAGCCCCGATGCCGCCGCCGGAAGATACTTCCATCACCTTGTCCCCCTTCCGCCGGCCCTCCATCGACACGATGCCGGTCGATGCCAAGGCAGGATGCCTCTACCCGAACAACGCGCGCGCTCTCGTTGAAGCGGGCGCACGCGGTTTCGACAACTGCCTGCTGCGCGATCTGCTCGGCAACGTTGCCGAACTCTCGACGGCCAATATCTTCATGGCGAAAAGCGGCGTCGTGTACACGCCGATCGCGAACGGTACCTTCCTCGCCGGTATCACCCGCCACCGGGTGATCGGCCTGCTGCGTGGCGCCGGCGTGCGCGTGGAGGAAGCGGTGCTCAAGTACTCGGACTTCGTTGAGGCCGATGAGCTCTGGAGCTGCGGCAACTATTCAAAGGTCGCGCCGATCACGCGCATCGACGCCCGCACGCTTGGCATGGGACCCCTCTACCGCAAGTCGCGCGAGCTCTACTGGGAATTCGCGCACAGCTAGGCACTGCGGCCGATTGCACCAAACCTGGGTATCCCCTCCTCCCAATTTGGGTAGTTCCTCCGATTCACGCGCGCTGCCCGCGCGTGACGATCTCCCCGCGAGATTTTTCCAACCAACAAAGGGAGATCGCCAACATGATTCGATTTCTGAAATCCCATTACAAATGGACCGTGCTGGCCGCGGCTACGCTTGCGGCGGGCAGCGTACAAGCGCACGACAACTTCAATTTTTCGCAGCAGTACGACGTCGGTGAAGTGCGCGAATCGGTCGGCGCATTTCACAATATTCCGCTCGCAATAGCGGGTGGTTACGCGCTGCTGCCGGGCCTCGACGGCTGCTTCGACAACCCGGGCGTCGGCGGCATGGGCGTCCATTACATCAACACGACGCTCCTCAACAACATGGTGCTCGATCCGAATCAGCCGCAGGCCATGGTGTATGCTCGCGGTGCCGACGGCGCCCAGCGGCTCGTCGCGGTCGAGTACATCATTCCCGCGGCTCTGTGGGATGCAACGCACACCGCAGTACCCAGGCTCGCGGGCCTGAAGATGCACCTCGAAACGGACCTCGGCGTGTACGTTCTGCACGCCTGGATCTGGGAGTTCAACCCGGCGGGGTTTTTCAAAGACTGGAATCCACGCATCAGCCAGTGCGTGCTGAACTAGCGCAACAACCGGGAAACCAACATGCCACGCTATCTGATCGAACGGGAATTTCCTGACGGCCTGCGGATTCCGCAGGATGAGGCCGGCGCCAGTGTCTGCCGCCAGGTCATCGAGAACAACCAGCAGGACGGCGTTACGTGGGTCCACTCCTACGTCACGCCCGATTGCCGGCGCACGTACTGCATCTACGACGGTCCTTCGCCTGAGGCCATCCGGCGCGCAGCGGCGCGCAACAAATTGCCGATCACGAAGATCACCGAGGTCCGCGTCCTCGATCCGTACTTCTACAAGTAATGTCAGGAACGCTTGCGTGCCATCGCGACGGCCTCTGCGCGCGATGGCACGCCAAGCTTGGCAAGGATCGCCGAGACGTGATGGTCGACGGTCTTCGTCGAGACGAAGAGTTTTTTCGCGATCGCGGAATTTCGCAAGCCCTCGGACAACAGCGCCAGAATCTCCGCCTCGCGCCGCGTGAGGCCGAGCGCATTGCTGCGCGTTGATTTGCGCGTGCCGCGCGGCACGCGTCGCACGCCTTTGGCACGCATCTGTTGGCGCAGGATCTGCGCCGCCGGCGCGGCGCCGAGCTGCTCGAAGATGGCGAGCGCTTCGCGCTGCTCCGCTTCGCCGCCGTGCCAGGCGAGCACGGTCGCGTGTTCATACGGGCAGCCGAGCGTCTTCCACGTCTCAGCTGCGCCTTGCCAATCGCCGGAGATTTCGAGCGCATACGGGTCGGCCATCTCCACGCGCTTGCCTTCGAGCGCATCCATGCGCCAGAGCCAAAGCGCAATCTCGCCATTCATGCGCGGATCTTTTCGGTTTCGAGACATCTCGTAGGCCAGTCGCGCGGCCTGCACGACACCCTCACGGTCGCCTGCAAGCCACGCTGCCTCAGCATAGACAGCCGCGAGCGTACCGACCCGCTGCAGCTCGAGCACCGGGCCGGCGCAGATGCGGCATTCACGCAGAGGCGAATACGCGTCCGGGTCGCCGCGGCGAACACGCAGATGACCGAGAGTCCGCAGCGCCGGAATACGCGTGACGGGTGACGTGCGCGGATTTCTCAAGACCGCTTCGATGTCCTCGCTCGCGGCGTGCCATTCGCCTTGCTCGAAGCGCATGCGGGCGCGATACGCGAGCATGTAGGGCCGCTGGAAATCGAGATCCCGCTGCGCACAGTACTCGAGACCCTCGTCGAGATAGCGGGAAGCCTCGTCGTATTGACGTCGCGAGACGGCCATTGCACCAAGACCGCAGTAGGCGCTCGATACGTGCTCGTGCGAACCGATGGCTTTGGCGAGCTCGAGACTTCGGCGGAGGTCCGCCCACCCGGCGACATCGCCACAAATGAGCCGCGTAATGCCGAGCGTAGTCAGGGCCTCGCTGGCAATCTCATCGTTGCCCCAGCGCTCCGCGAGCGTGATCGCCCGCTCGGCCCAATTGATGGAAGCCTCCGCATCGTGCGACTCCATGGCAAGGTCCGCGAGCGCGCAGTAGGCCTTTGCGAGCTCCGGACTCGGCGGTTGCGACTCGAGAGTCTTGACGGCTTCAGCACCGTAGGTGTTCGCGTCTGCGGTGCGGCCGGCGTACCAACTGAGCTGCGACAGCCAGCGCAGGGCGTCACCTTCCTTGATCCGATTTCCCGAAGAGCGCCAGTACTCCAGCGCCGATCGATGGACATCGATGGCCGCTTCGTACTGCCCCGTCAGGTAAAGCTCGTAGGAAAGCTCCTCTTGCAGACGGGCTCGCTCGCCGGGGCTCAAGCTCTCGCCATGCTGGAGCGCTGCGCGGTAATGCGAGACCGCTTCCCGATGTGCACCGACCGTCGCCGCCTGCTTCGCGGCGATGGGTGCATAACGCAGCACCTGTTTGCCGTCGCTTGCGGCCGCCGCGTGATGCGCGAGGCGCGCGGCGGGAATGCCCGGACGCGTCGCGAGAGCGGCGAGCACTTTCGCATGCAGCTCCAGCCGCTGGTTCAGAGGCAGCGAGTCTTCGAGCGCGCGACGGGCGAGCTCGTGCCGAAACGCCAGCGAGCCGTCCTCGTGCCGCACCATGCCGATGCTGAGGCAGCTTTCGATGGCCGCGGAGTCCATCTTCACGGCTTGCTCGAGGAGCCACGGTTCCGCCCCTCCCGGCACGACACTGACGAGCTCCGCGATTTGCCGCGCGGCCGGAGAGAGCCTGACCGCGCGGGCAAGGACGGCGTCGCGAACCGT
>JBGPLJ010000305.1:0-4444 GCA_041486385.1 Steroidobacteraceae bacterium | reverse complement strand
CCCGATTCCGGACACGAGCCGCACGAGCGCGCTGCAGGTCGCGCATATCCTCAACACCAAGTACCGCGAAGGCTTCATCAAGAATCGTTACATCGGCCGCACCTTCATCATGCCCGGCCAGGAACAGCGCGAAAAATCGGTGCGCAGCAAATTGAACGCGATCGATCTGGAGTTTCGCGGCAAGACCGTGCTGCTGGTCGACGATTCGATCGTGCGGGGCACGACCTCGGCGCAGATCATCGAAATCGCGCGCGAAGCGGGCGCCCGCAAGGTCTATTTCGCGTCGGCCGCGCCGCCGGTGCGCTTCCCGAACGTGTATGGAATCGACATGCCTGCCACTTCGGAACTGGTCGCCTTCGGCCGCACGGACGAGGAAGTCGCGAGCATCATTGGTGCCGACTGGCTCGTTTATCAGGATCTGTCGGACCTGCTCGCCGCCGTGCGCCATGACAACGCCAAGATCGAGGAATTCGACACGTCCTGCTTCTCCGGCGAATACGTCACCGGTGATGTCACGGCCGAATACCTCGACCGCCTGCAGGCAGAGCGTTCCGACGATGCCAAGGCGCGACGGCGTGCCGAGCGGGGCCGCGCCATTCGGGCCGTCCGCAGTTAGGGCCGACGAGCGCAGGTGGGCGCCGGCGATCGCGCGCAGTCGGTCCACCCAATGACCGATCCGAAGCGCCGCATACTGCTCGGCGTGTTCCAACGTGCGCTCGCAGCCGTCAACGGCCGCACCCGCACGCGGGCCGCGGCCGCGCGTTTGCAGAACGCCGCTGATTGGCGTGTCTTTGCGATCGGCAAAGCGGCATCGGCGATGACACTTGGCGCGCTCGACGTACTCGGCCCACGCGTGATCGAAGCGCTCGTGATCTCGAAGGATGGGCACTTCGACCGCGAGCTCGAAGGGACGGCGGGCGTCACCTGTCTTGCAAGTTCTCATCCCATTCCCGACGAACGGAGCCTCGCCGCTGGCGCGGAGCTGCTGCGGCGCCTCACGCGTCTCGCGCCGAATCAGAAGGTTCTCTTCCTCATATCGGGTGGGGCGTCGAGTCTGGTTGAGGCGCTGCCTCCCGGCGTCTCGTTCGCGGACCTGAAGCGCGTCAATGAGTGGGGTCTGTCGATCGGCATCGATATCGTCGGGCTCAATCGCATTCGCAAGACCCTGTCGCTGATCAAGGGCGGGCGTCTGCTGCAGCGCCTGAGTGGCTTTGAGGTCCATGCGTTTCTGATCAGCGACGTGCCTGGGGATGATCCGTCGGTCATCGGCTCGGGAATTCTGGGCGCGCCGGAGCCGCCCATCGGCCCCGGACGGATGCCGGCATGGGTGCAAAAGCTCATGCAATCGGCGCCGCCCGCGGAGATTCCCGACGTGCTCAGGATCGAGCGCGAAGTCATCGCGCGGGTCGATGACGCGCTCGACGCAGCGCGAATCGCGGCCGATGAGCTCGGGCTCGGCGTGGCACTGCATACACAGCACTTCGCGGGCGACGCCGAGCGCCTCGCCGTGGGCTTCGTGCACGAACTCGTCCTGAGCGCCGCGGATATCAATATCTGGGGCGGTGAGTCGGTCGTTGAGCTGCCTGCCGAAGTGGGGCGCGGCGGACGCAATCAGCATCTGGCGCTCGCGGCCGCGCGGCTGCTCGCGGGTCACGACGATCTAGCGCTGCTCGCCGCCGGCACGGATGGCACGGACGGACCGACCGACGATGCGGGCGCATTGGTCGACGGGTCGACGCTCGATCGCGGTACGATTGCGGGCTACGACGCCGAGAGCTGTCTCGCGCGCCGCGACTCCGGGTCGTTCCTCGAAGCGAGTGGTGATCTCTTGCACACAGGGCCGAGCGGCACCAATGTCGGCGATCTCGTCATCGGCCTCAGGCTGCCGGCGGCGCTTGCGGGCCGGTTTTAGGGCTGACGGCGCACAAGCGAGGCATCAGCAGTGATTCCCCGGGTGCTGATCATCGACGACGACGCGGAGTTTCGCCGCCTGGTGCGGCAGCATCTTCAGACTGCCTGGCCCGAAGCGGTCGTTGGCGATCGTGATCCGGCCCGCGACGGCACGCTTGCGCCGGAATTCACGGCGGCCGCCTTTGATGTCGTTCTGCTCGACCACGATCCACCGGGCCGCGACGGCTACGAGGTATTGCGCGACTACACGGCGCGGCCGCTCTTTCCGCCGGTCATCATGCTGGTGCCGGAGGTCAATCCCGAGTCGATGCGCAGGTGCGTGCAGAGTGGCGCGGAACACCTGATCTCGAAGGCGAAGATCGATCACCGCAATTTCATCGCCCTGATCGTCGAGGCCGCGCGCAAGCGCAAACGCCTGCTCGCATTCTTCAAGGGCACGCCGGATGCGGCGCGCATCTATCGCTTTGGCGATGTCATCATCAAGGGCGAGCGCTTCATCCGCATGATTCAGCCGGGCCGGTTGTGCACGGTGTATCTCGCGGAGAGTGAGCGCGCCGGGGATCTCGTCGTACTCAAGGTATTCCGCGAGGTGCCCGACGTGCGGGAGGGGAGCCTCAGTTTCGAGCGCTTCCTGCAGGAGTACGAGGTCGTCGCGAAAGTAAGTCATCCGAACGTCGTGCGCATTCACGACCTCGGGATCGCGGATGATCACGCCTACATTGCGATGGAATACTTTCCCGCGGGCGATCTGCGCCAGCGCATGAAGGAGCCGCTGTCGCCGGCACAGGCGCTCGCGTACCTGCGGCAGATGGCCTCCGCCCTCGAAGCCATACACGCGGTCGGTGTGCTGCACCGGGACCTCAAACCTGGCAACGTCATGCTGCGCGGGGATGATTCGATCGCTCTCATCGATTTCGGGCTCGCCAAGCAGCTCGAGCTCGAGGCGGATATCACCGCCACGGGCGAGATCTTCGGTACGCCGTATTACATGAGCCCTGAGCAGGGCCATGGCCACGGCTGCGATGAACGCAGCGATCTCTACAGTCTCGGTGTGATGTTCTTCGAGCTCCTCACCGGGCAGCGGCCCTACCTCGGCCGCACGCCCATGGAAGTCATCTACAAACATGCCCAGGCTTCGGTTCCGATGCTGCCGCCGGAGAGCGCCTGGCTGCAGCCGCTCATCGAACGGCTCATGGCGAAGGCACCCGATAAGCGTTTTCAGAACGCCACGGCGCTGCTCGGAGCGATCGATTCGATCGGTGAGCCTGGGATCACGAAGGCTGGGGCTACGAGGTGATCGCCGGCGCACGGCCGCCTGTTCTGCGCGTGCCAACGCCTGCAGCCTGGGTGGCGATCGCTTGCACAGAGTGGCGGGATCTCCTCATCGATCATGCCAATTGCGAAAAGAAAGCGGCGTCGACAGCGCTCGCGTTTCTCTTCACCTATCCGGAGGATGCGCTCCTGGCACGGCAGCTGTCGCGTCTGGCGCGCGAGGAGCTGCGGCACTTCGAGCAGGTGGAGAAGCTCCTGCGTACGCTCGAGGTCCCTCATCGGCGCATGGCGCCGTCACGCTACGCTACCGGGCTGCGGCGGCTTATCGCGCCACAGGAACCGGCGCGCAAGCTCGACTTGCTGCTCATCGGCGCGCTCATTGAAGCGCGCTCGTGCGAGCGCTTCGCGGTTCTTGCGCCGCGGATCAAGGAGCCGATCGCCGAGCTCTATCGCGGCCTGGCGCAATCCGAGGCACGGCACTACGAGCTCTATCTGAACCTCGCGCAGCGTCACGCGCAAGCGCATGCCCTCGACATCGATGCCCGGATCGAGGTGCTTGCCGCCGCTGAAGCGGAGCTCGTCATGAACCCGGACCGACAGTTCCGTTTTCACTCCGGCCCGCCCGACCCGACCCTGCCCAGCGCCGCTAGCTAGACTACTGCCGCTAGCTAGACTACCGCCGCGCGCTAAATTAGCGCGGCAGGCTCGCGAGATCGAAGCCCTGCTCATTCCAGCGCAGGACGCTGCCCTGGTCGTACCAGTCGCCGAGCACAATCCGATGCGCCGGGCGCGCATCCACCGTCAGTGCGTGCACCTTCGGGCGATGCGTGTGTCCGTGGAGCAGCAGGTCGACACCGGCCGCGTGCATCGTGCCGGTCACAGCCGCCGGGTTGACGTCCATGATTTCGGAACTCATGCGCGAGAGGTGATCCTTGCTGCCGGCGCGGGCCTCCGTGGCGAGTGCCATGCGCTGCTCGACGGAGAGCGCCAGAAACATGGACTGCCAGCCGGGATCGCGAACGGTCGTGCGCAGGCGCTGATACGCGACGTCGTCGGTGCAAAGCGCGTCGCCATGAGTCGTGAGCACGCGCGTCCCGTACAGATGCACGATGGTTGGATCATCGAGAATGCGGCAGCCGGTATCCGCCGAGAATCTTTCCCCCAGCAGAAAATCCCGGTTGCCGTGCATGACGAAGCAGGGGATGCCTCGATCCGTGAGGCGCTTGAGGCCCGCCAGCACCCGGCGCTTCTCGGGTTCGGG
>JBGPLJ010000304.1:0-4467 GCA_041486385.1 Steroidobacteraceae bacterium | reverse complement strand
GTCGCGGCCTGACGTTGGTGGAGGTAGAGGTTTACCGTCGTGGTGGTAAATCGCAATTGCTTCCTCAACGACCTGGCACAGCTCCTCGAAGACGGCCTTTTCGTCAGGACCGTGGCACCCACCGTAAACAAGCCCCGGTGAGCTCCCGACAAAGCATTGATCCTCTTCAGACCACTCGACAATCTTCGCGTACCTTGCACTTTCCTTCATGACTTTGACTCCTCGACGGCCCGTTCCACAGCGCGGACTTGGTAATGTCTTGCATCGTCCCCAAGCGCACCCGATATTGTGATCGGTTTGGAAACTCCCGGGTGGACGAAGTTCCGGTGGCTGCCTTTCCCGCTTCGATTGACGAAGCCTGCGCGTTCAAGCTCGGCAACAAGTTCTCTTACCTTCTACGGCACGAAATCACTGTCGGATATTTCGTCGCATAACGAGGCTGTAGAAAAAGTCGGGAAACGGGCAATTTCGAGTGCCTCGGACAGCAACGAGGATTTCGTCGGTCGACTCGAACGATGCATTCGTCGCCCCGCAGCGCGAGCGCTACGAGCAATTCCGCGCTCTGTTTATCGTCGCTGTCCAATTTGATTGAAGGATCGTTCATATCGCGTTGTGACGAATCGATGTTCTTACGGGGACTTTTTCTACAGCCTCAACGTTTGAAGTGAGCGGTCGGCCGCTTGCGGCCGGTCCGCTCGACTGAAGGGTTGGGCGTCACCGCTCAGATCGCTCGCGCCTGAACGACTACGGCTTGCGCGTAGCCGGAATACGGATCACCGCCAGCCGTAGCGAGGGCGTCGGCCAGCATCTGCACTACGAGATCAAGCGAGACGCCTCGCTTTGCGATGAGCGCCGACCTCGGCGTGCCGAGAATCTGTCCGGTAGCGATGCTGCGCGGATCTACCCCTTCGATTTCGATTCGCTTTGTTTCGATCAGCATCTCACGGAGTCGCGCGCGTGCGAGGAGCTGTCGAAGATAGCCGAGATCGCTCATGTCATACGGAATCTTGAACCGCATTTCCGCATCACCCGGGAACATGGCTTCGATCACTGCTGCGCAGATCGCGGCGTGCGGACTCTTTTCTATGCCATCCCATACGTTGAACAGGACGATCCCTGCATCCACGAGCACGCGCCGCGCCTCCTTGAGCATGGCCTGTCGGTCCGGCACAAACATGATTCCAAATCCGCATACCACCGCGCCGAACGTGCGGTCTTCAAACGGCAGCTTGAGTGCATCGGCTTCCCGCCATTCGATGCCTTTGCGTTCACCAAGCTTTCCGCGCGCGTAGTCGAGCATCGCGTCACTCAGGTCGGTGGCCACGAGTCGGAGTGAGGGGTCGATGCGCTCACGTAGCCTCTTGGTCACGAGGCCGGTACCACAGGCGACCTCTAAGATGTCGCCCGGCGGGTGTTCCGGGAGGCGCTGCACAAGGTCGGCCGCGAAGCGATCGAAGTAGATGGGTCCGAGGCAGTTGTCGTAATACTCCGGACCCGTAAAGCTAGCCGACGCACTGACCATGTGACGCTGTCGAGCGCAATTACTTGGCCGCCGCCAGGCGGGCGAGATCGAGAGCCTTCATTCCGATTTCGCCGCCGAGCAACTCGGCTTCGCGGTTGAGCGCCGAGATGACGCCGTCCAGCAGGGTGGAGCGGCCGTCGCCGATCCTTGCCGTCATGGACGAGACTGCGGCAGCGGCGATGCCCGCCCGACCCAGAACTGGGAGCGAGGCGATGCCGGCATCCTCGATGCCCATGGAGGCATCGTTGCAGAGACTCAATATCGGCCCGACCCGGGCGACATAGTCTGCCGAAGGCAGGGCGGCGTGCGAGCCGGCGGCCAGCACCTGGCCCTTGTCCTGCGCCGTCGCCAGAGCGACGGAATCGACGCAGACAATGCCGCGGCGCTCGCCGTCGGCCTTTTGGTAAACGAAGCGCGTCTCTTCGCGCGGCTCGGGCGGCGTATGGGGCAGCGGGGCGTTCCGCAGCCGCTCGGCGGCGTCGCGGCAGGTCATGCCGGCCGTCACACCGCAGGCCGCCGCAATCTTGTTGACCCGGCTAAGGATGCCGCGGCGCATCATGTCGTCCCCGTCGCCGCTGCGGGCTGAATTCGCCGCCACCGCCGCGACCGCCATGCCGAGCTTCTCCGCCCAGCCGAGGCCCGAGACGCCGGCTTGGTCGAGGCCGATGCCGGCGTCGTGCTGAATGGCGGCACGAGCGCCGGCGCGTGAGGAAAGATAGACGGTGAAGATCGCGGCATGGCTGCCGCCGACCACCACCGAGCCCGGCGTCTCGGGCGGCAGGCGGGTGACGGAGGGCGTCACGATGATCCGAACGGTCGATTCCATCTGCAGTCCTTTCGCTGATCTTGCCTTGACTACGTGAATCGAGACAAGACAAAAGTCACCGCGGCAACGACTGCGCTCGCGACGGCCACGACCATGTAATACGGCTCGATAATGTGATGCAGGTCATGCGTCGCCGCACGGAACCCGCGTGCGTGGCGCTTGAGCGCCGAGGTGGACACCAGTCTTGGCTTATCGGAGAGAAAGCGCGGCACCTCTTCAAAGAAGATATTGCGTGCGGGCTCATGCTCGAGAAACAGGTGATTGTCCCCTTCCATCGGGACGAACTTCGCTCCGGCAATCCTCGCCGCCAGTTCCTGGCCGAGTCCATAGGGAACCGCCTGGTCTCCCCGGCAGTGCAGCACGATCGTCGGCACCCTGACTTGCGGAAGCAACGCGCTCACGTCGACGTCTGCGATGGCGCGCCAGTATATCGCCGCCATCTCTGGCGTGGCGCTCACCTTTTCGAGTTCATTGATAAATTGAATGTTCTCCCGGTTGCCGCTTGGCACGTACATCGAGGAAAAGAGCTCGCGATACGATTCGTTCCTGCCGCCCCATCCGTCGAGTATCAGCGTGCACATCGCGGCAAGCGTTTCAGGGCGGGAGCTGCCTTCCCCGCCGCCGCGATGCAGGCGCCCGCGGGCGTAGCTGCCGTAGAGGATCAAGTGGCTGACGCGCTCGGGGTGGGCGACGGTGTACTGGATTGCCGTCGCGCCGCCCTGGGATATGCCCAGAAGCGCAAACCGCTCCAGTTGCAGACTTTCCACAACGGCCTCGAGGTCCTTCAGCCATTGTTCGGGGCCGACTTCCTCGACCATGCGCTCGGACAATCCGGTGCCACGAGGGTCATAGCGAACGAACTGGTGCTGCTCCGACAGGCCCTCGATCAAATGGCCCCAGACGGGGCTATTCAGATCGTACTCGAGATGGGTTAGCCAGTGACCAGGCCGCACGATCGGCGTACCCACTCCCGAGGTCGCGTACGCGATGCGCACCCCGTCGGCGGTGGTGCAAAATCGTATTACTTGTTTCACCCCTTACCTCCAAGAGTGCAGTGACGGCCGGTAGGCGACGCCCAACGTCTTGGTGTGCGGCGGGCCGGCGCGATGGTCCAAGCTACTGCGACGCTGGCGGCCCGTCCGCACCACCTAAAAGTTAGAACACTCACGAATGACCCTGCGCAACGTCATCCCTTCTGCCGCTTCAATTCGACTTCAACAAAGGTATAGAGAGCGTTCCCAACATTGAACACATCGTGCTCGACGCCGGCTTTTCGGAAATAGGCTTTGCCGGTTTGCAACTGCATGACGATCTCGCCCGCCGGTCCGGTGGTTTTGATCGTTCCCGCGGTCAGAGGGACCACGGCGTAATCGTAATTGTGGCGGTGATAGCCCGTCGCGTCACCGGGCTCGAGCCGCCATTCCGTGATGCGAACGTCATCGTTCTCCTCGTGGATCAGAGGTTTTACTGTGCTCATGGTGGTCTCCTATTCAAGAACAAAATCCCGCCGATTTCTCGACGGGGTGCGGCATGCATCGGAATGCGGGACAGACATGTGTGATAGGGCGTTCTAACATAATGTGAACTCCCTAAATGCTGGTCAATTAGGCACCCGACCACCTCGGCCTGTCATCCGTCCCTCAGGATCAGGCGTTTAGCCTCTGTACGTATTTACACTCTCCGGGTTTTTGGCTCCAACCAGGCGGATATCAGGGGAGATAGGCTGCTTGGGGAGGGATGATCATCCACGGAATCAAGCGGGTCGGGCCAGCAATCGGGTTCCCAGATAGGCCGCCCGAGCTTGGCTGTGTTTTTTGCGCCTCGCGCGAGGATTGGCGGTCACCCCGCGGGACGACCTAGACCCACACCTGCAGCACGTAGTCGTAGGCTGCCTGCGCGTTGGTCATGTCCACGCGCTGCAGCTTGATGCGGTAGCCGCCCTTCGCCTTCTTCAGGTGGTGCGTGTACTGGCCGGCGAAGTGGCGTATGTCGTCGCGCCGCATCTCCAGCATGTGGAAGCGCGAGCGCACCACCAGGTCGCCGTTCTTCGCCGCCTTGTCGATGACCACGTTCGACACCACGTGGTTGGTGCCCCACTGCGGGCGCTGCGACCAGGCAT
>JBGPLJ010000303.1:0-4475 GCA_041486385.1 Steroidobacteraceae bacterium | reverse complement strand
CGCTACCAGGTACACGCGGTCTCGGTCGATCGCGAGACTTTCGACTGGGCCGGCGATGTACGGCTGAATCCGCTGCGTTCCACCGGCCACATCGCCATCACAGATCTCAAGGCGCAAACGATCTGGAGCTATCTGCGCGACGCGCTCAGCTTCGAAATGCCGGCGGGCACCATCAAGATCGCGGGCGACTACGATTTTCTGCTCGGCAACGACGCGCCCTCCCTGAAGCTGAAGCTCGATGAGATCGCCGTACGTGATCTCGGCATCAAGCGGCCGGGCGGCACGGATCCATACATCACGCTGGGATCGCTGCTCATTGCGAATTCCGCGCTTGATCTGCAAGCCCGCTCGCTTGCGGTGGGCTCGATCGCGCTTGAGCAAGTGAGCGTCAATGCGTGGCTCGAGGCCGATGGCCACTTCAATCTGGATGAGTTGCGGCCCCCACCCGGCCCGGCGCCCATCGCGAATGCGCCGGCCGCTCCCGCTCCGTCGGCGCCGGCGTCAGCGCCGTGGAAGATTTCGGTGCCGAAGATTGCCATCGCGGGATCGACTATCGCGTTCGAAGATCGGCGCGTAACGCCGGCAGCACCGCTGAAGGTCGAAGCGCTCAACGCGCAGTTCACCGGTTTCGACAACAGCGGACACGGAACGGTCGGCATCGAGGGTGGCTGCACCCTGGGCGGCGCGGGACAGTTCACGACCAAAGGCACGCTCACCCTCGACAGCAAAGCACTCGCGCTGAATCTCGATCTCAAGGATCTTGACCTCAAGCCCTTGCAGCCCTATCTCAATGAGCGCACCGACATGACGCTCCTTTCCGGCTTCATCAGCGTCGCCGGTGATTTCAGTTATCGGCCAGGGGAGGCGTCCGCGCCTATCGATTTTCACGGCCGCGTCGGTTCGCGCGATCTGCGCACGATCGACAATCATCTGCGCGAGGACTTCATTCGCTGGAAGGATCTGGCCGTCGAGGGCGTTGCCTTCAGCACGCAGCCGAAGCGCCTCACGATTCGCGAAGTAAGAGCGCGCGCGCCCTATGCGCGCGTCATCATCGCACCGGACAACTCCGTCAACATTTCGACCGTGCTGCGGCCCGCGCGACTGCGGGATCAGCCCGCCGACGAAAAGACGGCGCAAGAGGGCCAGGCGACGGTGCCTGCGGTCGCGGCCGAGCCTGCGATGCGCGTCGAGATCGCCAAAGTCCGTTTCGACGACGGCTCCGCCAATTTTGCCGACCTGTCGATCCGCCCGAATTTCGGTGCGGGCATACAGGCGCTTTCCGGCACGGTCATCGGACTTTCGTCGAAGGCAGACGCGCGCGCCAAGGTGGATCTCGACGGCAAGGTCGATGCTTACGCGCCGGTCAAGATCGAAGGCGAGGTCAACTATCTCGCTGCGCAGTCGTATACCGACCTGCACCTTGCGTTTCAGAACATGGACCTCACGACCTTTACGCCCTACTCCGGCAAGTTCATGGGCTACACGATACGCAAGGGCAAGCTGTCGGTGAACTTCAAGTATCACGTCGAGAACCGCAAGCTGCGGGCCGAGCACAACGTGATTCTCGATCAGCTCACGCTCGGCGAGCGGGTCGCCAGTCCCGACGCGACGAAGCTCCCGGTGAAGCTGGCGATTGCGCTGCTCAAGGACCGCAACGGCGTCATCAACATCGATCTGCCGGTGACCGGCGATCTCGACGATCCGAAGTTCCGCCTGGGCCCGCTCATCTGGAAGGTCGTGGGGAATGTGCTGACGAAGATCGTCACCTCGCCCTTCAGGCTTCTCGGCAGCCTCTTCGGCGCTGGCGATGAGGTGAAGTTCGTCGACTTCGCCGCGGGCGACGCGACCATCGACGCAGCAACGGCGGATCGCGTGCGCAACGTCGCGAAGGCGCTCAACGAGCGGCCGGAGCTTGAAATCGAGATTCCGATCAGCTCCGTCGACTCAATCGACCGGGCGGCGCTCATCGATGCAGCTCTCAACACGCGCCTGGCACAAGCCGCCGCCGGCGGCGCGCTGCCGACGGATCGTGGCGAGTACCTGCGCCTCCTCGGCCAGGTCTATCGGGAGCAGTTCAAGAAGAAGCCGGACGAACTCACGGACCCGCTGTTGCAAGGCGATGCGGCGAAGAAGGATCCGGCGGCCGCCACCGAGGCGGCGATAGCGGTGCTCACCGGCGAACTGAGGAGCACCGTCATTCTCGCCGACACCGATCTGCATGCGCTCGGTCAGCGCCGCGCAGAAGCGGTGCGCGCTCTCCTTCTCGAAGGCACGTCACTCGACCCCGCGCGCGTTTTCATTACCGCCGAATCGCCTGCCGCCATCGACCAGGGCAAGGTCCGCATGGAACTCAAACTGCGCTAGAGAGTGGGGTCAGACCCTATGGGGTCAGACCCCATGGGGTCTGACCCCATTGTTCACTCGTCGTCTTCTTCCTTGGCCGCGAGTTCGGCGTTGCGCTTGCGCGCCTTTTCGATGATTTCGGGCGGCACGCGCGTGCCTGCGCTCGATTTGAGGAAGAGCAGCCCGCCGATCAGAAATCCCAGCACGAGCGCAATGATGAGAACTGCGCGGCCCATCTGCTCAAGTCTTAGGCGTGATTGGCGTCGGGGTAATTACGCGAATCAGCCCTTCCTGCGCGGCGCTTGCGACGAGGCGACCGTCCCGCGAGTAGACGCTGCCGCGCGTCAAACCGCGCGCGCCGGAAGCGCTTGGACTGTCGATGGCGTAGAGCAACCATTCATCGACGCGGACCGGGCGATGAAACCACATGGCATGATCGATGCTGGCGCTCAGCAGCTGCTCGCTGAAGAACGGGATACCGTGCGGCAGCACCGCCACAGCGAGGAGATTGTAGTCCGAGACGTACGCGAGGATGCTGCGATGCAGCTCCTGATCGTCGGACTCGATCTTGTCGACCGTTCGAAACCACACGTGTGCGAACGGCGGGCGCTTTTCGGTATTGACGAAGCCGGGCATCTCGACGAAGCGGAACTCGAACGGCATGGCCGTCTCGAATCGCATCTGCACGCGCCGTGGCAGCGCGCTTAAATACTTCTCGCCATAGTACATCGCATCCTTGAGGCCCTCGGGCGGCGGCACCACGGGCGCCGGAAACTGATGATCGAGCCCCGGTTCGGTGATCTGGTACGACGCCGCCATGGTGAAGATCGGCTCGCCGAACTGGATCGCCACAATGCGCCGGCTCGAGAAACTGCCGCCGTCGCGCGAGCGGTCCACCTGGTAGACGATGGGTGCGTTGAAATCGCCGCGCTTGAGAAAGTACGCATGCAGGGAATGCACGATGCGCGCGCTATCAACCGTTGCGGAGGCCGCCCGCAGCGCCTGGCCGAGCACCTGGCCACCGAAAACCTGCGGGCTCCCAATGTCGCGGCTCTGTCCGCGAAAGAGGTTCAGCTCGAGCCGTTCGAGCTCGAGCAGGCGCAAAAGGTCGGTGATGCGTTGATCCATCGGCGAGCGCTAGTGAAGCAGACTCCGAGCGGAGTCGTCTAGCGCTTTCGCTCGCCGACGGTCAGCGTTTTCGGATCAACCGAAAATGAACTTCCCGTGCATCATGATCCAGTGCCCGGGAAAGGAACAGAAGAAGGAATAGTCCCCGCCCGCCTTGAGATTCGCGGTGCTGAACTTGACCGACGTGCTCTCGCCGCCGCCCACCACCTTGGTCGAAGCGAGTACTCGAGCATCGTTCTTCGGCAGGTAATTGTTCGGCAGACCGGTGCTCGCGCCGCCATTCGCAATGGCTTGAATGTCGGGCGTCTTCACCAGCACCCAGTTGTGCCCCATGGCGGTCGCCGGGAGCTTACCGGCGTGCTTCAGCGTCAACTGGACTTCGGTGCAATCGGCGGCAACCTTGATCTCTTTCAGGTTGTACTGCATCTGATCGTTCCCCTCGATGGCGACCGCGCAGGTCTTGGCGGCGGAGGCGAACGGAGCAGCTGCTAGGAGAGCGAGCGCAATGAGCACTGGATGCATTTTCATGTAGGAACCTCGGCAACAGATTGGGAAAGGGTGAGCGATCAGGCGCCACACGTCAGCTCGACGCAACGCCGAGCCGCTTCTGCATGATCGGACTCGTGGTCGTATATTGCAGGAACTGCTTCTTGTCCGGATATAAGTAGTTTTGCACGGCGAAGGCGGCCAGCGCCGCTTCGTGAAAGCCACTTAATATGAGCTTCTTCTTGCCGGGGTAGGTGTTGATGTCGCCAACGGCAAATATGCCGGGCGTGCTCGTCTGAAACTTTTCCGTATCGACCTGGATCGCCTTCCTGTCGATGCCGAGCCCCCACTCGGCGATCGGCCCAAGCTTTGGATGCAGGCCGAAGAAGACCAGGATCTCATCGCACGCCACTTCCGCCTGGGTGCCGTCGACAAGCTTGAGCTCGACGCCCGTGAGCCGCTCGCCGGAACGGCGCAGCGCAGTGACGTTGCCGGTGAAATGCCGGATGCGGCCCGCG
>JBGPLJ010000302.1:0-4476 GCA_041486385.1 Steroidobacteraceae bacterium | reverse complement strand
CCTGTTCGCGGGATGCCGGTCGTTGCCGTCAACGCGTCCCCCCGCGCCGATGTCGATGGCCGTCATCCCGGCGCCCGCCAGCGTCCAGACCCTGTCGGGTTCGTTCACATTGGACGCTCACACCAGGTTAACCGTGGCTGGCAGCGGCGATAGCGAGTGGATTGCCGGATACTTTATCAAGCTGTTGCAAAGCTCCCGCGGTTTCACATTGCAAATTGATGCGCGGGCGACTCCATCGCACTCGAGGGGCGGCATTGCGTTTGCAATCGATGCGGCAGCACCGGTCACGAACGCCGAAGGTTACCTGTTGACGATCACGCCCGAGGGCGTCGCAGTCTCGGCGCGCGATCGACGCGGGCTCTTCTATGGCGCCATCACACTCTGGCAATTGATAACTGCAGATGCCCGCCACGCCACGCGAATTTCGCTCCCGGCACTGCGTATCGTCGATCAGCCACGCTTTCGCTGGCGTGGCGTCATGCTCGATTCCGCACGTCATTTCCAGTCGCCTGGATTCATCGAGCACTTCGTCGATGCGATGGCCATTCACAAGTTGAATGTCCTGCACTGGCATCTCACCGATGACCAGGCCTGGCGACTCGAAATCAAAAAGTATCCGCGGCTCACCGCGGTCGGAGCGTGGCGTGTTCCAGCAGGTCACGCCGCTACGAGCGACATTGATTCGGCAACGGGCAAGCCGCGCCTTTATGGCGGGTTCTATTCGCAGGAGAGCGTGAGGCAAATCGTGGCTTATGCCGCCGAGCGCGGAGTGACGATTGTTCCCGAGATCGAGATGCCGGGCCACGCGACAGCAGCGATCGTCGCTTACCCGAAGCTCGGCGTGCTGGACGCCCCGCCGACCGCTGTGCCGTCGGACTGGGGCATCTACCCGAATCTCTACAATGCAGAGGAGTCGACCTTGCGTTTCCTCGAGGACGTGCTCGACGAAACGATGGGGCTCTTTCCCGGTGAATATATCCACGTCGGCGGCGACGAGGCCGTGAAGGATCAATGGAAGGCGTCGCCTCGCATCCAGGAGCGCATGCGTGAGCTGGGCGTCGCGAATGAAGCGCAGCTGCAAAGCTACTTCGTGCACCGGATGGAAAGATATCTGCGTGCCCATGGCAGGCGTCTGATCGGCTGGGATGAGATCCTGGAAGGCGGCATCGCGCCGGATGCGACCGTCATGTCCTGGCGCGGTATCGACGGGGCGCTTGCTGCCGCTCACGGCGGACATGACGCTGTGCTCTCGCCGTGGCCGACGCTCTATCTCGACAATCGGCAAAGTGAGGCGGCAACCGATCCGCCGGGACGTGGACGAGTGATTTCTCTGGAGGATATGTATCGCTTCAATCCCATGCCGGCTGCTTTGGCCGCCGCTGAAGAACGGCATGTGTTGGGACTCCAGGCGGACGCCTGGACCGAACACATGCGAACGGAAGAACGCGTGGAGTTCATGACGTTTCCGCGCGCGGCAGCAGTCGCGGAAGTGGGCTGGTCGCAGGCCACCCGACTCGATTGGAACGATTTCGTGACTCGCCTTGTCCCGGAGTTCGATCGGTACCGGGCGCTCGGCATTGGCCACGCCAACAGCGTTTTCAGTGTGCGTATCGATGCACAAGCACCATTGACCAATGGGAGCGCGCGCATTCGTCTGTCGAACCAGGGGCACCATGGCGAGATTCGCTATACGCTCGATGGCAGCGCCCCAACGGCCACTTCGACGCGCTATCAGAATGAATTCGATACCGGCCCGCAGGGAGAAATCCGTGCGGCGACTTTCCAGGGAGATCACTTAATTTCGTCGATCGCGGCGCGCAAGCTCGACGTCAGCTCAGTTGGCCGGCGATCCAGCCGGGACCTGAAGCTCTGCAGCGAACGGCTCGCGCTTGCGCTGGAGGACGATGCGCCGCTCGTCGGCGACCGCGCCATGTTCATGATCGATCTCATGAATCCCTGCTGGATCTATCAGGCCGCGGACCTTTCGAGCGGGGCCACGTTGTCCGCGGCAGTCGGACAACTGCCGTTTAATTTTCAGATTGGCGATGACGTGCACAAGATCGAGTTCCACCAGCCGCAGTCGGCCGCGGGCGAGCTGGAAGTGCGTATCGACAGTTGCGACGGCGAACGTATCGCCGTGCTGCCGCTCGCGCCAGCAGCGCGACACGATGACGTCACCGTGCTGCCCGCCGCGCGCATCGCACCGCGTGCGGGTCGCCATGATCTCTGCCTGAGCTTCACGCAAAATGGCGTCGATCCGTTGTGGGCCATTGACTGGATCAGCCTCGACAGGTGAATCGATCAGCATGACGAAGCTCATTCTCAAGGCGCCGCTCGACGGCTGGAGCACTCCGCTCGAGGAGGTGCCGGATGCGGCGTTTGCGCAGCGCATGCTGGGCGACGGCCTTGCCATCGATCCGACCAGCGCGACATTGCACTCACCATGCGATGGTGAAATCGTCGCGATTGCCGCAGCCAATCATGCACTGACCCTGCGCGCAGCCGCCGGCGTCGAAATTCTGCTGCACGTGGGCCTCGACACCGTAAAGCTCGGCGGCAAAGGCTTCGAGCCGCTCGTCCGCCAGGGTGCGCGCGTGACGGCGGGCGAGCCCTTGCTCAGGTTCGATCTCGATGCATTGGCCCGCGCCGCTCCGAGTCTGCTGACGCCTGTCATCGTCATGGAGGGCGCAGGCATTGCAGTCGTCAGCCGTCAATTGAATCGCGCAGTGCGCGTGGGTGATGTGATCCTGGAAATCGAGGCGCAAGGCGCCAGGGTCGAGTCGCTTGGCGCTCGCGAAGGCGTAGAGATCAGCAAGCAGCTCGTCGTGATCTTCGAGCATGGCATTCATGCGCGTCCGGCAGCGCGGCTCGCAAATTCCATCAAAGGTTTTTCGGCCGAAGTCGTGGTGCTGGTGCGCGGCAAGAAGGCCAATGCCCGCAGCGGCGTCGCTTTGATGGCCCTCGGTGTGCAACGTGGAGAGGAGATCACGGTCACTGCCGTAGGTTCAGATGCGCTCGCTGCGCTGGCGGCGCTCGAGGCAGCGCTCATCGAAGCACAGGAGTCACGAGCGGCCAAGCCGGTCTCGAGGTTCGAAGTGCACACCGCGCTCGCCGAGCAGGACAAGAACCGAGACACTGGCCGAGACCCTCACCGAGACATTGACGATAGCCGCATCATTCACGCCGTCATTGCCAGCCGCGGTCTTGCGGTCGGTCGAGCAGCGCATCTCACGCGACCCGAGCCGCAGGTTGCAGAGGCGGGCGCAGGCATCCCGCGCGAAGCAGCCGAACTGACACGCGCGCGCGCCGCTGTGAAGTCACGCATGGAGGGCCTCGCGGCAACGGCTTCCGGTGCGACGCGGGAAGTACTCGAGGCCCATCTCGCGTTCATCGACGACACGGCATTGGTCGAAGCCGCGGAAGGTTGGATCGCGCGCGGCAAGAGCGCGGGATATGCCTGGCGTCAAGCCGTCAATGACAGTGTCGCGGAGCTGCGTGGGATCGGCGATACACGAGTGCGAGAACGCATCGACGATCTCAATGATCTCTCGTCGCAGGTATTGCTCGCCCTTGCTGGCAGATCGGCTTCTTACGAGTTGCCCGAGCATGCAATCGTGCTGGCGGATGAGTTGCTCCCGTCTCAGTTCGTCTCGATCGCGAGCGAGCCCATTGCGGGGGTCTGCGTGGCAGGAGGCGGGCCGACTTCGCACGTCGCGATACTGGCCGCAGCGATGGGTGTGCCCATGCTCGTTGCAGCGGGCTCGACGATTCTCGCGATCCCGGAAGGCGCCCAGCTCGTGCTCGATGCGGAAGCGGGCACGCTGCTCACGGATCCCGACAGCTCTGAGGTCAGCGCAGCGCAAGCGACGCTCGAGCGCAGGCGCGCATCGCGCGCATCGGAATTGGCGCTGGCCCAAGAGGAATGTCGAACAGCCGATGGCCTGCGCATCGAGATGTTCGCCAACGTCGGCTCCCTGGCCGACGCGCGCGCAGCGGTCGAGCAGGGCGCTGAGGGCTGCGGACTTCTGCGCACCGAGTTCCTCTTCCTGGATCGCGAGACACCGCCCGATGAAGCCTATCAAACAGAGCAATATCAAATAATTGCAGATGTATTATCAGGTAAGACATTGGTCATCCGGACACTCGACACGGGCGGTGACAAGCCGATCCGCTATCTGCCGATGCCTCACGAGGACAATCCGGCACTCGGATTGCGGGGCGTACGCACGAGCCTGTGGCGACCTGACCTGCTGCGGACCCAGTTGCGCGCCGTGCTCTCGGTGAATCCGCCGCAGCAATGCCGCGTGATGCTGCCGATGATCACGAGCGCCGCTGAGATTCGGGCCGTGCGCGAGTTGCTGGATGAGGTCGCTCTTGAGCTCGGTCGCGCAGCACGCATGCCGCTTGGGATCATGGTGGAAACGCCGGCAGCCGCGTTGATCGCGGAGAGTCTCGCGGCCGAGGCGGATTTTTTGT
>JBGPLJ010000301.1:0-4476 GCA_041486385.1 Steroidobacteraceae bacterium | reverse complement strand
GAGGGTTAGGGTGAGGGGTCCATGATCCCGCCCCATCTTTAACCGAATAATCCACCTTCAGCGCCTGACCGGTGTGTGACTTCGCACAGGCGCGCACGTCCTCCGGCGTGCCCTGACAAACGAGCTCGCCGCCGGCATCGCCGCCTTCCGGACCCAGATCGATGATCCAGTCCGCAGCCGCGATCACATCCAGGTTGTGCTCGATGACCACGAGCGAATGTCCGGCCGTGATGAGCTGGCGAAACGCCGACAGCAGCTTCGCGACGTCGTCGAAGTGCAGACCGGTCGTGGGTTCGTCGAAGAGAAAGAGTTTGCCGCGTGTTGTTCCCTCTCCCGCTTGCGGGAGAGGGCTAGGGTGAGGGCTCGCCTCCGCCAGATGCCCCGCCAGCTTTAATCTCTGCGCCTCGCCGCCCGACAACGTCGGCACGGGCTGACCGAGCCGCAGATACTCGAGCCCCACATCGACGAGCGGCTGCACGCGCGCGAGCACGGCAGGTTTGTCGGCGAAGAACTGCGCGGCCTGTGCGACGGTCATCTCGAGCACTTCGTTGACATTCCTCTCGCCGGCGCCGTGGCCGCCGATCGTGATCTCCAGCGTTTCGTCGCGGAAGCGTTTGCCGTCGCAGTCCGGGCAGCGCAGGTACACGTCCGACAGGAACTGCATCTCCACATGCTCGAATCCGCTGCCGGAACACGTCGGGCAGCGGCCGTTGCCGGAATTGAAACTGAAGGTGCCGCGTGTGTAGCCGCGCTCCTTCGCCGCCGGCTCTTCCGCGAACAGATCGCGGATGGCATCGAACGCGCCAACGTAGCTCGCCGGATTCGAGCGGGTCGTGCGACCGATCGGCGTCTGATCCACCATCACCACGTCGTCGATGCGCTCGTGGCCGGTGAGCTTGTCGAAGCGGCCCGGCAGTTCCGACGGCTTGCCCTTCGCCTTGCGCAGCGCCGGATACAGCACGTCCTGGATCAGCGTCGACTTGCCTGAGCCGCTGACGCCGGTAACCGCAACGAGCGCGCCCAGCGGAATCCGGAGGTCGATGCCCTTCAAGTTGTGTTCGCGCGCGCCGGTGAGCGTGAGCACCGGCCGTTTCGAGCCGATGGTCTGACGCGAACCCGCAATCGCCGCCTGCTTGCGGCCCGCAAGATAATCGCCCGTAATCGAAGCCTTCGAACGCAAGAGCTCTGCCGGCGTGCCGAAGAAAACAATATTCCCGCCGCGCTCGCCTGGGCCCGGACCGATATCCAGGATCCGGTCCGCTTCGAGCATGATCTGCGGATCGTGTTCAACGACAACGAGCGAATTGCCGGCGTTGCGCAGCCGCTGCATCACGTCGATCACGCGGCGCATGTCGCGCGGATGGAGGCCAATCGAAGGCTCATCGAGCACGAAGAGCGTGTTCACAAGGGATGTGCCAAGCGCCGTGGTGAGGTTGATGCGCTGAACTTCGCCCCCCGAAAGCGTGCGCGACTGGCGATCGAGCGTGAGGTACGCGAGCCCCACCTGACACAGATAGCCGAGTCGCGAACGGATCTCCGCGACGAGGAGCTCCGTCGCTTCATCGAGCGGCGCCGGCAGCGTGATCTGTTGCATGAACTCGAGGCACTGATCGATCGGCAGCAGCATCAGATCGTGAATGTTGTGCTTGCCCACGCGCCACAGCAGTGCATCCGGCTTCAGGCGCGCGCCGTTGCAGGTGCCGCACGGCGTGTACGCGCGATAGCGCGAGAGCAGCACGCGGATGTGCATCTTGTACGAGCGCGATTCGAGCCAGGCGAAGAAGCGCGCGACGCCGTACCAGACCTTGTCTTCCCACGAACCCTCGCCTTCGAGCACCCACTTCTTCTGCGCAGCGGTGAGATCGCGCCACGGCGTATCGACCGGCATGCCGCGCTTGCGCGCGTACTTCATCAGATCGTCCTGACATTCCTCATAGGCCTCGGTTGTCCACGGCTTGATCGCGCCGCCACGCAACGTCTTCGATTCATCGGGCACGACGAGGCCGTAATCGATGCCGATGGTGCGGCCAAAGCCGCGGCAGGTCTCGCACGCGCCGATGGGCGAGTTGAAGGAGAAGAGGCTCGGCGTCGGATCGCCGTAGGAAATGTCGCAGTCGGCGCAGTGCAGGTGCGTCGAGAATCGAAGGACCCCCTCTCCCCTTTCCAAGGGGAGAGGGCCGGGGTGAGGGGTCTTCTCTTGTTCTCTTTCTATTCTTACATCCACTCTCCCCTGCCCAACTCTGAGTGCCGCTTCCAGCGCCTCCGCCACGCGCGCACGATCCACCGACGACCAGCGAAACCGGTCCTGTACCACTTCAAGCGCTTGCTCCCCGCGCTTCTCGATGCGCGTGTAGCCCTGCACGCCGAGGAGTTGCCGGACTTCCTTTTCGCCGAAGTTCTTCGGAATCGGCACGGGAAAGGTGATGACGAGCCGCGGATCGCCGCTCGCGCATTCCGCAGCGAGTCGCTGGTAGATGCTCTCCGTCGTCTCGCGCCGCACTTCATGGCCGCACTGCCGGCAGTAGAGTGTCGCGGCGCGCGCGTAGAGGAGCTTCAGATGATCGTTGAGCTCCGTCATCGTGCCGACGGTGGAGCGCGAGGTGCGCACCGGATTCGTCTGATCGATCGCGATCGCAGGCGGAATGCCTTCAATGCGATCGACCTGGGGCTTGTCCATCCGGTCGAGGAATTGCCGCGCGTAGGGCGAGAACGTCTCGACGTAACGCCGCTGACCTTCGGCGTAAAGCGTATCGAAGACGAGCGAAGACTTGCCCGACCCCGAGACTCCGGTGACCACGATCAGCTCGTTGGTCGGGAGGTCGAGATCGAGATTGCGCAGGTTATTCTGGCGCGCCCCGCGGATGACGATCGCGCCTTTCAACATTTTCGGCATGAAACGGCCTGTCGCGGGTTCCGTTACCGGACCCGCTGGGTCAAAATGCGCGCCGCTATGGGCATGCATTGTAGATGAGTACGCGCTTTTCGCAATTCGGCGATCGCTTCCGGCGGCCCAGCGGCGCGCTCGAGTTGATGTCCGATCTCGGCGCCGCCACCTCGGGCGAGAAGAAGTACCTGCTCCTCGGCGGCGGTAATCCCGCGCGCATCCCGGAGATGGAGCAGGTCTTCCGCCGCGAGATGGCGCGCATCGTCAAGAATCCGGAGGAATTCGCGCGACTTGCCGGCTATTACTCGGCGCCCGAAGGCGATCTGCGCTTTCGCACCGCGGTTGCCGACCTTCTCGGCCGCACGTACGGCTGGAATCTCACGGCTGCGAACGTCGCCCTCACCGCCGGCAGCCAGAGCGCCTTCTTCATGCTCTTCAACTTGCTGGCAGGAGTGGGGTCAGACCCCATGGGGTCTGACCCCATCAAACGGCGCATCCTCTTTCCGCTCACGCCCGAGTACATCGGTTACGCCGATCTCGGCATTACCGACGGCATGCTCATTGCGCGCCGGCCGGTCATACATGAGCTGCCGAACCAGTTTTTCAAGTACGGCATCGATTTCCCATCGCTCGCAGTCGACGACTCGATCGCCGCGATCTGTGTGAGCCGCCCGACGAATCCGACGGGCAACGTGCTCACGCAATCGGAACTGAGCCACCTCGATGAGCTGGCGCGCAAGGCGGGCGTTCCGCTCATTCTCGATTGCGCCTATGGGCCGCCGTTTCCGGATATCCAGTTCGTCGGCGCGACGCCGCTCTGGAACGAGAACACCATCCTCTGTCTCTCGCTCTCGAAGATCGGCCTGCCGGCCGTGCGCACCGGCATCATCATCGCATCGACCGACATCGTGGACGCACTCACGGCGATGCAGTCGGTCACGAGTCTCGCGCCCCCCAGCGTTGGCGCCGTGCTCGCGCATACACTGGTGGCCGACGGTTCGATCCTGCAATTCAGCCGTGAAGTCGTGCGCCCCTACTACGAATCGCGCGCCAAGCAGGCGGTCGAGTGGATCCACGAATTCTTCGATGGCCTGCGCATGCGTATCCACGAACCCGAAGGCGCGTTCTTCCTCTGGCTCTGGTTTCCGGGCCTCCCGATCACGAGTGCTGAACTCTATCGCCGCCTGAAGGAACGCGGCGTGCTCGTCCTCTCCGGTCACTACTTCTTCCCCGGCCTCGAAGGCGAATGGCGCCACCGTGACGAATGCCTGCGCGTCAACTACTCCCAGCCCGCCGAAGTCGTGCGCGAAGGCCTGCGGCAGATTGCGCGCGAAGTCCGCCGCGCCTACGAAGGCTAGAGTCCCCCCTCTCGTTCCTTCTCCCCTTCTAAGGGGAGAGGGTTAGGGTGAGGAGTTCTTCTGGCGGCGCTGGACGGGGATCTCCTTCGCGCTCATTGCAAACGCCGATGCGCGAGCGCTGGCGATCAGGCCTGCCAGGTCAAAAGATACTGCTTTAACCCGTGGCCCGAGCGCCCTCTCGCGCGAGGTTCGCGAAGAAATTCCGAGATGTCCGCCGCCGGAATTTCTTCTGCG
>JBGPLJ010000300.1:0-4503 GCA_041486385.1 Steroidobacteraceae bacterium | reverse complement strand
CGTCGATACGCGTTGATCCGCCACTTCGAGAATCATGTCACGCACACGGACACCCGCGCGCGCGGCAGGTCCGCCGTCCGTGAGGCCTCCCACGAAGAGGTGTTCCTGTAGCTCCGTGGCATACATGCCGAGCCACGGATGCGGTGGGCGCGGTGAACGGCCGGTGCTCGCCATGGCATCGAGAATCGGTATGAGCAGATCCACGGGTACGAACATGTTCGCCTGTTCGGATTCATCCTTCGCCGGTTCCTGCACGAATAATGAGCCGATGCCGAGCACCTTGCCCTCCATGCTGACGAGCGCCGCGCCGGACCAGTGTGGATGCGCGGGCGCGGTGAAGAGCGCTTCGTCGAGCAGGTATTCCCAGTAGCCCGCGAACTCGCGTTTGGCGATGAGCTTCGCGGTGAGCGCGTGTTGAATTCCCACGTGGCTCATGACAATCACATCGCTGCCGACGGTGCAGGTGGCGGCGGAACCGAGCGGCAGCGCGGGCAGAGTGAGAGGTCCGAGCGGCAACACCAGACCGAAACCCGTCGTCTGGTCGTACGCGAGCGGGTGGGCTGCGACCACTGTGCCCGCGTGCGTCGTGATCCAGATCGTTTCCGCTTCGGTGATCAGATAGCCGATCGTGAGAATGAGGCCGTCGGCGCGGATGACGACGCCATTGCCCATGCGTTCGCTGCCGAGCACAGAGGCGGTGAAGGCGTCATCCGGAACGTTGGCATGCAGCAGCACGATGGAACGCAGTGCGGTCTCGAGGTCGAAGCTCACCTCGGACGCCTGCGGCTGCAGCGTACCTGGAACCACCCATTGCGGCGCGTCGGACATGTCTAATCTTGCGAGCAGCGCGTGGCGGGCGGCAAGTAAAAAGATTGCAATCTGCGGGGTCTAAACGGGAACGCGGCTGCCGGTGCGTTGCGGTCGCCGCGAGCGGGGTGCGGGATCTGGCACGAAGCGTCCAACGAGCAGATCAAGCAGCCGCTGCACCGAGGCGGGTCCGCCGGCCTGCAGTTTGCCCGTCACGGCGAGCATGCAAAGGCCGTGGACGCCTGCCCAGAGCGCGATCGCGTACTCGTCGATGGCCGCGGCTTCGGTGCGTGGCAATATTGCCCGCAGATTTTCGGACACCAGTTTGAAGATGCCGGCAGTGTGTCCGCGATAACTCGGCGGCGCGTGCTGTCCATCCGGCAATCGATGCTCGAAGACCAGGCGCCAGCGATGCGTATGCAGCAGCGCGAAGCCAAGATACGCCGCGGTGAGCAGGCGCAGGCGCTGCTCGGGTGCGCGCGACTTGCGATTGACCGCATCGAGCGACAGGGCGAGCTCGGCGACCGTGCGTTCGTTGAGGCGCACGATCAGATCATCGAGATTGATGAAGACCATGTAGAGCGCCCCGACGGTATAGCCGACGCGGCGCGCGACTTCGCGCATGGAGAGGGCGGCAGGGCCATCGCGTTCGACAATGGCGGCCGCGGCGTCGAGCGCGAGTCCGGCGAGTTCCTCGCGGCTGTGCTGATTGCGGCGTCCCATGCGCGGCGCAGAATATCCTGTAATTGATCAGTGTTCAATTATATGCATAATTGAGCGGTGTTCAATTAAGGGAGGACGGTCATGGGCGATTCACGACTGCGCCGCACGGGCTATCTGGTTCTGGCGGTAGTGACAGTGGCGGGCCTCGAAGCCTGCGCCGCGACCGGAGGCCTGTGCTGGTTCGATTGCGGCTCCTCGCATGCGGGCTCGACGCCGCTTGTCGACTATCTCTACCCGCAGGGTGACGTGCCGAAGTACGAAACCGTTCCGGTGCTCAAGGTCCCACTACACGTCGGACTTTCGTTTCTTCCGGACGCGAACGACGCCCGGCACCTCCCGGCGAGCGACAAGGCACGCATACTCGACCGACTGCGCGAGCGCTTTCGGTCCCTCGATTACGTTGGCGAGATCGTCATCATCCCCGACAGTTACCTCAGTCCGAAGGGAGGCTTCGATGGTCTGGCGCAACTCGCGCGCCTGCAGAGTCTTGATGTCGTTGCCCTGGTTTCCTACGACCAGGTGGCCGAGCTCAGTGAAAATCGGCGCTCGTTGATGTATCTCACGATCGTCGGCGGGTACTTCGTGCGTGGCAGCCACGGAGTGACTTCGACGCTCCTCGATCTCGCGGTCGTCGAACCGGGAACGCGGAGCTTGCTGGTCCGCGCGGGCGGCACCAGCGTGATGCAAGACACAACGACGGCGATGGAAAGGCAAGAGCAGTTACGGCACGACAGCGCCAATGGGCTTGATCAAGCGACCGACGAGCTCATGACTCACCTTGACGAAGAACTCAAAGTGTTCAGCGCGCGAGTGCGCGCCGGTGACGGTCCCGTCCGCGTTGTGAAGCGCGGGCAGTCCGCAGGCGGGGGCGGGGCGTTGACGCTGCCCTGGCTGCTGTTGCTGGCAGGTCTCGCCCCGCTCTCGCGCGGTTGCCGTTGCGGCTCAAGACATCCGTGAGCCGCGCAGAATCAGCTGCGTGCGGTGTCGCTCTGCCCGGAATGCGATCGGTGGTACGCCGTCAGCGCCGGACGATCAATCTGCCGCACGGCATTTTCCACCGCGTCCTTGACGCACGCCTTCTGCGGGGCGTAATCGATGCGACTGCCGGTCACGACGCTTGGCCCACAGACCTGCTGCGCGGCGAACTGCAAACGCTTGTAGAGAATGGCGACTCCTGCCGGGTGTGTGAGATCGAGATCACCGACTTTGACCTGCAACGCTGGCGCCGTGCCGGCATGCGCGGGCAGTGCTGCGAGCGCGCCAGCCAACAGCAGTCCACCAAGGGTCGCTGCCACAACGGGGGAGAAGAGCGGTCGAGAGATTGAGCGAATCATGAGCCTGCTCCTGTAAAGAGATGTGTCTGCGCGCGCGGGGGTTCGCGAGCTACAGTGTCGCGAGGTCAGATGCCTGCGACGCTTGAATGGTTGCACGAATAATTTTGGCAATTGGGACGTACCGGCCTCATCACGGGCCGTAGCGTCGCGTTGCGACCAGCGGATCAATGCGTCGGACGAATCGTGCGCGCGGTTGAGCGCCGCGCTTCAATGCACGCGGGACGCGAGGACCTGGCTCAGCGTGTCGGGACGCCCTTCAATGCGCGCGAAATGCGGATAGCGC
This sequence comes from Steroidobacteraceae bacterium, assembly GCA_041486385.1. GTDB lineage: Bacteria > Pseudomonadota > Gammaproteobacteria > Steroidobacterales > Steroidobacteraceae > JBGPLJ01. The sequence continues at coordinate 1,356 of JBGPLJ010000300.1, read as the reverse complement.
GGGCCATCGAAGTATTCGACGGACAACGTCCGATAGTAGTCGTTGTTCAACACGAGGAGCGCGATGGGCTTATGCGTCGCCTGCGCTTGCAGGATCGCCGCGTCGAGCACCTCGGTCGAAAACTTCTTGCCGTTGACGGCGATGACGGTCATGCCAGGGCCCGCGCCTGCGCGCGCGGCGGCCCGATCGTCGATCACGTCGACGATCATCGCGTCCTTGTCGAGCCGCAGGCCGATGGACCATTCGCGTTCGACGGATTTCTGTCGTTTTTGCAGATGCTCGGTCCACGTGTTCATCACGGGTGTGTAGATCAGCTTCCAGCCGCTGCGCTCGATCGCTGCCAGCATGGCATTCGTGCCGGTTGCATCGAGATGGCGGTGAATAACTGCGCGCCAGTCGCCCGGCGCCAACGCGGCCAGCGTGTCGTAGAGATCCTTCTCGACGTAGGGCTTCAATTGCGGCGCACCGCTCGACCCCGCATAGAAGCGCTTTACGAAATCATCGAGCGTCGCCCGCCCGTCGGTCCGCGCGCGCAACTCGGCATCGACGTCGAGCCACAGGTAGACGGAGGCGTCATAAAAATCCGTGTCGCGGCGGCTCGAGGCAAAGGCATCGGGCGCTTTGAAGAGGTTTTGTGCCGCCACCGCGGTGTCGGCGAGCGGCCGCCAGCGAGCGCCTGGCTCGATATCCAGGTCGCCCGCGTTGGCCGCGATCAGTTCGCGAAAGTTCTGCGGCGTGATGAGCCCCGCGCGTGTCGGCAGCACGAACCCCCAGAACTGTGTCATGCCCTCGTAAACCCACAGGAGCGAGCCGTCCATCGGCTTCTGATAGTCGGGACTCACGAGGCCCTGCGGGCGCCGGTACTTGCCGTTCCAGCTATGGACGTATTCGTGACCGAGGAGGCGCGCAACGCTGATATGCATCGCCGGATCGCTCAACGCATTCTCCTCACGGCGGTTGTCGCTCGACTCGTGATGCTCGAGCCCGAAATGCGCCACGTGATCCGACAGCGTCAGGAGCCACGTGTAGTGCCGATACATGCGCGAGCCGAAAAGGGCGCCGCTTTCGGCGACCAGCCGGCTGTAACCCTCCGCAAAGTGCGCAGGCGGGACTGCCGCTGCCGCACTGTCCGCCATGATGGAAATACTGTGCTTGATGTCCGGGCGCGGTGCGGAGCCGGTGAGGTCGACGCGCACCGCGTAGCGGCCGATCTGAACCGGGGAGTCGATCAGGCGCGCGAGCGAGGCGCCCTCGAATGTATAGCCTCCGCCCGCGGCGGGATTCATGTCGAGCGCACACGCGACGCTCCAGTCCGCCGGCGGCACCACCGATGCGAGGGTCGAAATCTTGTCGGCG
>JBGPLJ010000299.1:0-4512 GCA_041486385.1 Steroidobacteraceae bacterium | reverse complement strand
CGCAACACGATCGGTGGCGCGATCAGCATCGTGACGCATACGCCCGGCACCGAGAAGAAATTCGCCGCCACTGCGACGACCGGCAGCTTCAATCGTCGGGACATCTCGGCTTCGGTCGATATGCCATTCTCGGACAGCTTTCTGACAACGCTGAGCTTCTCCTCGCAGACCCGCGAGGGCTATCAGAAAGTAATTCCGTATCCTGCGACCACCGAGATGGGCCAGGTTCCGTTCGTCGTCGATCAGCAGACGGCATTTCCGAAGGCGGGCTACGCATCGTCCGATACCAAGGGCGGCCAAAATCTGCAGGTGCTTCGAGCCAAGGCACTCTGGAAAGCCTCGGACAGAGTGAATGTCACTTTCGCTGGGGACTATTCACATCAGGATCAATCGTCCTTTCCGACCACGGTCCTCGACGTGACGGCCATACCGAATGGCTATGGCGGATTGGGCGCGATCTACAACCTGTGCCTCAGCGTACCGGCCGCCGTGCTCGACGACCCGAACGGTCCGTTCGGCCGTGTCATCAATGGAGAGACGGCGCCTGGCGTATTCAACACGGGACCGAACGGAGTGTGCGGAACGCGCGGCGCGTTCCCACCCGCGAACGGCTCCCCGCAACTCGCTCCGGGTGGTGCAGCGCTGGGCGGCGCGGGCTACGTCGGCGGTCCGGTTCCCTGGACGGCCGGTGGCGTGGCGGGCAATCCCTCGACCGCTGCTCCGCGCCTGTACTGGAATTTTGCCAATACCCAGACGGGTAATATCGATACGACCTATGCGAATGGCCCGAGCTTCGCGCGCTATGACGCCTACGGCTCGTCCGCCACGGTCGACGTTTCGCTGGCCGACGAACTGACGTTCAAGTCGATCACCGGCTGGCGGGCTATCAACTGGAGGGTCGGCGTGGACCTCGATGGGATGCCCGAGTCCATGCAGGAGGTGACCGACCACCAGGGCCAGCACCAGTTCTCGCAGGAGTTTCAGCTGACCGGCAAGGCGTTCGACAGCAAGCTCGACTATGTGGCGGGCCTCTACTACTTCCAGGAGTCCGGCTTCGTCCATGACTTCGTGCCATTCGGCGGCTCACTCTATATCTACGACATAGCCAATAACGTCGATACCAAGTCGTACGCCGGGTTCTTCCACGTCGACTACAAGGTCACCGACCAGTTCGGTGTGACGCTCGGCGCGCGCTACTCGAAGGACGACAAGAAATTCGAGGGCGGCCAGGAAGACATCGACGGCTTTACGTACAAGATCAGCGGCTGCTATGACCCCGCAGGGTCTGCAAACTCCCTGCTGAGTCCGTTTATTCCCGTCGGCGTGACTTGCCAGCAGGCGCTCGGGTTCGCGGTACCCGGTCAGCCGTACCGCTATTTCCCGGCAGGTACACAGTCGCAGAGCTACAACGTCTTCACGCCGACCGCGGGTGTCCAGTTCCACGTCAACGACGATGCCATGCTGTACGCGAGCTACTCGAAGGGCTTCAAGGCCGGCGGCTGGACAACTCGTCTGTCGGCGCCGATTCCGGACATTGCCGCCGCGGCGTTCGGGCCCGAGTTCAACAAGGCAATCGAGCTGGGATTGAAGTCGGAGTGGCTCGATCGCCATCTGCAAGTCAACGCGGCCCTCTTCCAAAGCAAGTACACGGGCATCCAGTTGAACTTCCAGGAAGGACCTTCACCGGTGCTGCATAACGCGGGCGATGCGACCATCAAGGGCGCGGAGCTCGAGTTGCAGGCGGTGTTCACGGGCGGCTTCTCGTTCGCCCTGACCGGGGCCTATATCGATGCGAAGTACGACACCATCGATCCGGCCGTTACCGTAGCCAATCCGACCTTCACGACGGCCAACAAGCTGCCGAAGACACCGAAGTACAAGGTCAGCTTCAGCCCGCAGTATGAGTTCCACCTGGCGAACTCGGCCAGGATGCGCTTCGCCGTCGACTACACGCGCACGGCCTCGATGTTCAACGACGCGACGAATTTGCCGCTTCTGTTCCGTCCGGCGACCGACAATCTGAGTGCGGCAATTCACTACCTGTCGCCGAGCTATCGCTATGAGTTCACGGTCGGCGGCACGAACCTCACCGACGCCCGTTACATCACGGTCGGCTCGGTCAACACGGGTGAGGGTGAGACGGTGGGTACGTACAGCCGCCCGCGTGAGTCGAATGCGACACTGCACGTGAAGTTCGGCGATTGAAGCGGAGATAAGTAACGAAGGCGGAACTGAGCGCATCGTACTGGACGATCGCGGGCGGCGCGCAGCCGCACAGTGATCACGAATCGAGCCCGTTCGACTTCAGAGAACGGGCCGATTCGGAGGCGCGTGCCGGACGCGTCTCGGGCATCGCCCATACCTAGCTGAGCCGAAGGTTACTGCCGCGGTTCGCCGTTCCGATTCACGAGGATGGTCTGACCGGGGGGTGCAGTCATCCTTACGTAGTGCTCTACGCCACGATACTCATAAGTGACGTCCCAGTAGTCCGGCGTACCGTTCACATTGGTTTCGCAGCGTCGCACGTCGCGGTCATAGGGATCGTTGTCGCCTCGGTCGCGACCTGCGTTGGCACCAATGGCGCCGCCGACGACCGCGCCGCCAACGGTGGCGGCATCTCTGCCGCGCCCGCTGCCGATCTGATGGCCGATGATTGCGCCGATGATCGCGCCTGCGACGGCTCCGCCCACGTTCGGACCGCTGCGCTCTTGAACCTGCTCGCGCTCCACCCAGCAATGACGGTCCGCCTGGCCCAGTACGGCACGCACCGACGTCACACGAGCTTCGTAGACCCGTTCATTCGGCCGGCGCCGATACTGGTAGTTGGGAGCCGGGAGTGGAGCGCCCGCTTCAGCGTAATCGCGCCTGCCGCGATCGGCTGGTCGCGTGGAGCTGATGCGATTGTTCACGCCCATCCGTTGCAGGGAATCATATGCGCCGCGGCGAAGCAGTACACAACGGCCCGAGTATTCGGAGTCTTCGCACACCACCCAATTGCCACTGTCCACGACCACCGATGACGCGCGGTCATTGAACCCATAGGCCGTGAAGTTCGTGACGGGTCGTTTCGTGGTGAAGGCGCGGCCGCGGAATCCTTCGCCTTCGTAGAACGTGATTTGCGCCGCCTCCACTGCCTGTGCGGCGAGAACCAGGGCGGAAATGCAGAGTGCGGATCGCAATTGCCAGTTCATGGATGCTTCCAGTATGGGACGGGTCGGGGGCATTAGTGTGCCGAAGACTGGGGTGCTGGCGAAGTCGGTAACTTCCACAACGCATGTCAGAGGACTCCGACGTTCTACGCAGAAATACGCATGCCCGGCGATTGCCGGCCGCCGCATGATTGAAGTTCCACACATGCAAGGGGTCGGAAACCATAACAAATCAGGGGATGAAGCCATGAACATCATCATCTGGCTCGTGGTCGGTGGGCTGATCGGCTGGCTGGCGAGCATCTTCATGCGGACGGACCAGCAGCAGGGAATTCTGCTCAATGTGTTGGTCGGAATTGTCGGATCGGTTCTGGGCGGTTGGTTGCTGAGTCCGCTCTTCGGCGTGTCAACCATCAACCAGAGCAACTTCAGCGTGGCGGGCTTGCTCGTATCGTTTCTCGGAGCAGTCATTCTCCTCGCGATCGTGAACCTCATCCGGCGGGGAAGAGCACGCTAGCGCGAGTGAGGCGCATTGCTGCAGACTCGTCGACGGAATGTCCAGGACCTCGAAACTCATCTTGTACACGGTGGGCGCCCTCGCCGCGCTCGCGGTCGTGGTCGCGTTGACAGTGGCTTTGCTCTGGCGTGCGAGTGCGAAGTCTCGGGTCGAAGCCGTGGCCTCGGAGGCTCTGGAGATGGAGGTCGACGTCCGTGGTCGTGTCGACATCGGCTTCCTTCCAGGCCTGCACGTTGCGCTTGCGGACGTGCACGCGCGCAAGCGCGGCGCTGATGTTGCGTCGGCAGACGAGGTTGACCTTGAGATCGCAATCCTGCCGCTGCTTCATAAAGAGGTCCGCATCAGGGAAATCGCGCTCAAGCGGCTCAGGATCGCCCTTGAAATCGACCGCGACGGAAAGCTGAACGTCGAGAGAGAATCTGCGGCCGAGGGCGCGCTTTCCGCGCTGACCGTGGCGAAAGCGTCCGTGTCGGACGCGACAGTCCTTTATTCCAACAAACAAACGGGGAACAGCCTCGCGGCGGTGGATTGCAATCTGGATGTGAGCCGCATGCTGCAGTCGTCAGGGGATAGCGCGGACTTGCTGAAAGATCTGTCGTTCGCGGCGCAGCTCGCCTGCGGGCAGGTCCGGACAAACGATTTCACGGCGTCCGATGTGAAGTTCACGGTCGATGGCAAGAATGGGGTTTTCGATTTCGATCCCGTCACGATGCGACTGTTTGGCGGGCACGGATCAGGCACTATTCGGGCGGACGTTTCCGGCTCCGTCCCCGTTTACCATGTTCGCTACAGCCTGGCGCAGTTGCGAATCGAGGAGTACTTCAAGACCCAATCGCCGAAGCATGT
>JBGPLJ010000298.1:0-4529 GCA_041486385.1 Steroidobacteraceae bacterium | reverse complement strand
AGCTCTCGCCAGCGACTCTCAAGCGCGAATGGGCGCTCGCGAGAGCCTGGTTTCAACGCGAACTGAATGCGGACCTGCCCAATGACTCCTGAGCATTGGCAACGAGTGAAACCCATTTTCTTTCACGCGAACGAACTCGAGGGCGACGCGCGGCGAAACTACGTGGACGAGGCCTGCGGGAACGACGCCGAGCTGAAGCGTGAAGTTGATTCCCTGCTGGCGGTGAGCATCAGCGAAGACGCGGTTCTGGACAAGCCCGTCAGCCAGTTCGTGTCATTGGAGGACATCGACTCGATCGATGAGTCTCTGGTCGGCCAGCGATTGGGCGCCTACCAACTGATCGAGTGCCTCGGGCGCGGCGGCATGGGTGAGGTCTATCGCGCGCATCGCGTCGACTCCGGGTTCGAGATGCAAGTCGCGATCAAACTGGTGCGCGCGGGCTCCGGCAGCGATCTGTTGCGGCGATTCACGGCCGAGCGACAGATTCTGGCGAGTCTCGACCACCCGAGCATTGCAAGAATGCTGGACGGCGGCGTCTCCCCGACCGGCGAACCGTACCTGGTGATGGAGCTCGTGACCGGCGAGCCCATCGATGTCTATTGCGAAAAGCGCAACCTGCGAATCGAGGAGCGACTCCTGCTGTTTCGCCAGGTGTGTGCAGCCGTTACCTACGCTCATCAGCGCCTGGTGGTTCATCGTGACCTGAAGCCTGCCAATATTCTGGTGACTCCCGACGGAGCGGTGAAGCTCCTGGACTTTGGCATCGCGAAACTTCTGACCGGAAATTCGCCGGAAACTGATGGAGCAGAGGCCACGCAAACGGCCGTGCGCGCGATGACGCCGCAATACTGCAGCCCCGAACAGATCCTGGGCCTGCCAATCACGACGGCGAGCGATGTCTACTCACTGGGGGTCGTACTTTTTCATCTGCTCACAGGTGGGAGTCCCTATCGAAGCACGATGGGATCGACCCGCGACGCGATTCGGGATGTCTGTGAAACCGAGCCGCTGCGGCCCAGTGCTGCGGTGTCGAAAAGCGCTGCCGGCGGAAAGTTGCGACCGCTGCCGGACCGCGATCTCGACCACATCACGTTGCGCGCCCTGCGCAAAGAGCCGGACGAGCGTTACGGTTCGGCGGAACAATTCTCCGAAGACGTGCGCCGGTATCTCGCCGGACTGCCTGTCATCGCCAGCGGCGATCAGATGGCCTATCGGATCCGAAAATTCTGGGGACGTCATTGGCTCGCCACGACGACAGCCGGACTCTTTGTCGCCTTGCTGCTGGTGGCGCTCGGATTTTATGCGAGGGAAGCGAGGATCGCCGAGCAACAGCGCGCCATCGCCGCGCAACGCTTCGCGGATGTGCGGCAGCTCGCCACTACGTTCATGTTCAAAGTAAACGATGCCATCAAGGACCTGCAGGGCGCAACGCAAGCTCGCGAGCTTCTGGTCAACACGGCGCTCGCGTACCTCAATACGCTCGCAAAAGATGGCAGCGAGGATCGCGGCCTTCAGCTCGACGTCGCCATCGCTTACGGCAAGGTGGGCGACATACAGGGCAAAGCCTACGACGCGAGCACCGGCAAGCCGCGAGCCGCGCTCGACAGCTATGGGAAGGCGATCGCAATTCTCGAGCCGCTGATCGCCGCCGATCCCCGAAACCGGGAGGCACGCTCGACGCTTGCATCGATGCACATGCGGCGGAGCCGCCTGCTCATGTTCGCGGGCAACCCCAAGGAAGCGGCGGAGAACTCGCTCGCCGGAGTGAAGCTCTACGAGGCGCTCGTCGCCGAACGTCCGGATGCCGACATGCGAAATGCGCTTTCGCAGGCGTACACCGCGCACTCCAACAGCCTCGATATGAGAGGCGACCCGGACGCCGATGTGAGCGCCTTCGCGCAGAAAGGCATCGACATCCTCGAGGCTTTGAATCGGGATCAGCCGAACGACGAGAGCTTGCAACATGATCTCGCCACGGCATATAGCGGTCTTGCCCGGAACATCCAGGGCGCCGAGCTGCAGCCGGAGTTGGTCGAACGCGCGCTCGCGCTGGACCGAAAGGCGCTTGCCATCGACGATCGACTGTTCAAGTCTGCGGCCGGGCCCAGAACTGCGTACATCCGAACCCTGATGGGTGATTACGCCGACATCGCGGCCTTGCTCTACGAGAAGGCGGACTATCAGGGCGCTGCTGTCAATGCGCGGGCGGCGTATGCGCTGTTGCCGCAGCTCGAGGCCGACAAAGGCAATGCGCAGGTCGAGTCCGACGCGGTTCAGCTGCGCTGGCAATTCGCGCACGCGCTCGTGGCGGTCGGCGCCGACGAGGAAGCAGCCCCGGTGCTCGACAAGAACATTTCCGCCCTGCAAGCGCTCATGGCGAAGAACGACAACATCGTGTTCGTCTACTTGCTCGGCGCGTGCGAGCAGGCCATGGGGACGCTCCATGCGAGGCGCGGCGAGGCGGCGCACGCGGATCGGGCTACGCGCCTGAAGGAATTCCGGGCAGCCGCCAGCTTGTACGACCAGGCGATGACGCGCTTCAAACGCGTGACGGCCGTCGCAACCCTCGATCGCGGGGACACAGTCCCTATCGACGAGGCCAAGTCCGGTGCTGCGCGAGTGAAGGCCGAGCTCGCGAAACTGCAGTAGGCGCCGGCGACCGCTCCAACATTTCGTGAGCCAGTCTTGACGCCGTCTGCGCGTCTACACCCCGCAAGACCAACACTCTTTGGGGGGTGATCGACGTGAACAGGTATTTCAGACCCTTTCTGCTCGTCGCACTCGTGTGCCTGTGGGCGCCGACGATGGCCAGTGCCGATGGCACTACGATTTTTGCCTGCAAGTTGAATGTAATCGGCACGATCAGGTTAGTCAGTGCGACGACGAACTGCAGCCAGTTTGAAACGAAGATTTCTTGGAGCTCCGCGGGCACGCAAGGACCGCAGGGTGTTCCTGGTCAGCAAGGTATTCCAGGAGTGCCTGGCGCCCAAGGCATTCAAGGTTCCCCTGGCTTACAAGGATTGCCCGGCATGCCGGGCGCGATCGGTCCGTCCGGTCCTGTGGGTCCCGCCGGCGAAAAAGGATTGCCCGGCGACAAAGGTGAAGCGGGGCTACAAGGGCCGAAAGGCGACAAGGGCGATACGGGCCCTCAAGGACCGGCCGGCGGCGCCGGGGGACTCCCCACGTGTACGACGCCAGACGTTGCGGTGTTATACAACGGCGCGTTCATGTGCCAATCAGCGGTGCCGCGCTTCGTCGACAACGGCGACGGGACGGTTACGGACAACCAGACTGGGCTGATGTGGGAGAAGAAGGACGGCACGTGCGCTGTCGCAGGCCCCCACTGCTGGACCAACACCTACACTTGGAGCGCAGCGTCTCCGTATGCGGACCCGACCGGGACACTTTACACCGACTTCCTGGCGCAGCTGAATGACTTGACCACGCCCCATTATGAAACCTCAACGGCCTGCTTCGCCGGTCATTGCGATTGGCGCATTCCGGACATCGGCGAGCTGCGGTCCATTTTTTCCACGCAATACGTCCCGGCCATCGATCCCGCATTCGGGCCGACGCTAGGGAACTACTTCTGGTCTTCCAGTTCGGTGGCGGGCGATCCCAATAGCGCGTGGTACCTCTACTTCGTCCAGGGCTACATCGGCAGCTTCAGCAAGAGCGACGCCCACTTTGCGCGTGCCGTTCGTGGCGGCCGGTAATACTAGCTTGATGATTAAAGTATTTGTTGGTTTGATTGTGCGTGCGCGGCGCCATCATTGAGCCCCGCGTACGAAACCAGAATGAACGACAAAACGGTGTGGGTTGCCTTCGTGGCCGTCCTGATCATGGCTCTGGTCGCGGCGACCTCTTGGCATCATGAGCATGAGGCCCTGGGTGAGTCGCGCGCGCAAATTGTCGCCGGTGAGCTGCAGCCGATCGCGACGCTCCTGAAAGAGAACCAGACGCTTATCAAGGAGCTTGAAGCTGAACCGTTCACGGAGAACGATTCTGGCATCCTCAATTCTTACCTGGCCAAGATTCGTCGCGACGGCGTTGGCAAGCACACTGACATGAAGCAGCGCCTCGACCAGCTCTCCGAGAACAACACCGCCATCGTCACGCTGATCAAGGCGTACGCGCCGCACGCCCGCACGCCCGCGTTCACGACCGAGGCGGACAAATTTCGCAACTACGCGTCGGCTTGGCGCGACCGATGGAGCTCAGTCATGGAACTCTTCATGGCCGGCGGCAGTTACCCAGCGTCTGAGATTCAATTCCCCGAGGAATTTCCTGACGCCGTGCAGGCGGAGATCGCCGCAGCAACGCAAGCACCCTAGGAAGGGCCGTCTTTCGAACCTTTCGTGAGCCAGTTTGAGCGGCGATTGCGCGTCTACACCTTCACAAAAGAAGCCGAGCCTGCCGCAAGCATATTCTGACGGCGGCCGCCCGCGGTTGCGTGGGCGATCTGGGAGGATCTGCCAATATGATTATGTCGCGCCAGCCCCTGCGAATCGCCGCAGTTTTCTTCTGCT
>JBGPLJ010000297.1:0-4566 GCA_041486385.1 Steroidobacteraceae bacterium | reverse complement strand
CAGGGCAGGCGCGCGACCTGCGGTATTGAACGATGTAAACGCCGGCGGGTCCGTCACGCCGACGAGCGGCGACGCCGCGGTCGCAGATCGAGTCACAGGCAACGTTACCCCTTCAACCCGCCGCAAGCATGACAAGCAAGAGACCAGAGAACGGCGGACAGGCGCTTAAGCGGGCAGCATTCTACACGAGCGCCACGGGCTTCAAGATGCCCCGCGCAGGGAGCGCCCTAGCGCTGCTGCTCGCTACCGGCCAGGCCAGGGGATTGCCCACGGGACAGGCCTCGGGATAAGCGATACGGGAAGTGTTCGACCGAATCCGGCGCCGCGATATAGAACCCCTGCGCAAAACCAACGCCCAGCCGCGCGAGTTCAGCCAGCACTTCCGCTGTCTCCACGCGTTCGGCAACCGTCTTGATGCCCATCGACCGCCCAATCTGGCTGATCGCCTCGACCATGCTGCGATCGATGGCATCGCGCGTCACGCCCTGCACGAACTGTCCGTCGATCTTCAGGTAATCGACCGGCAACGTCTTCAGGTAGGTGAATGAGGACAGTCCGCTGCCGAAGTCATCGAGCGAGAAGCTGCAACCGCGCGCCTTGAGCTCGCGCATGAAGTAGACGACGTTCGCGAGATTCGCAATCGCAGCGGTCTCCGTTATTTCAAAACAGATCGCGCCCGGCGTGAGATCGTGCACGGCGAGCTGCGCAATCAGGAACTCGAGGAAGCGTTCATCGTTCAGCGACGTTCCCGACAAATTGATCGCCAGCGTGAACATCGGCTGTTCGATGTCGCTCTTGTGGTGCGCGAGAGTGCCGAGCGCACGTTCGACGACCCAGCGATCGATCGACGGCATCACGTTGTAGCGCTCGGCCGCCGGAATGAATTCAATCGGCTGCACCAGCGTGCCGTCCTCTTCACGCAGGCGCAACATCAATTCGAAGTGCGGATGCGCATCGCGATTCGTTCCGATGGGCACGATCGGCTGGAAGAAGAGCTCGAGCCGGTTCTGCTCGGTCGCGCGCGTAAGGCGCGACACCCATTGCATCTCCCGGTGACGCTCCGGCACATTGTCCTGCTCATAGACGTGCACGCGGTTGCGGCCCTGATCCTTGGCCGCGTAGCAGGCAACGTCAGCCGCGCTCATGACGCTGGCGACGCTTTCGGTGTCGCTGGTGATTTCGACGATGCCGATGCTCGCGCCAACGTTGATCGCTGCGTCGTTCCAGACGAAGCGGTACTCGCGAATTGCCTGACGCAGCGTGTCGGCGATCATCATCGCCTGCTCCGGCGTGCAGTTCTCGAGCAGGATGCCGAATTCATCGCCGCCGAGGCGCGCGAGAGTGTCGCTCGTGCGGATGCGAGTCTGCAGGAGGCCCGTGATCTGCTTGAGGAGCCGATCGCCCGCGGGATGGCCGCAGGTGTCGTTCACGAGTTTGAACTGATCGAGGTCGACATAGATCAGCGCGTGCTTCAGAGCCGCGTCGGCGCGCGCGCCGGCAACCGCATCGGCCAGCCGGTTCTCGAATTCGCGGCGATTGATCAGTCCCGTGAGCGCGTCGTGACTCGCCTGATAGGACAGCGCGCGCCGCAGCCGCCGCTCCTTGCTCACGTCGTGAAAGACCATGACCGCGCCGATGACGCTGCCGCCACGATCGCGAATCGGCGCCGCCGAATCCTGAATCGCGATTTCACGGCCGCCACGATTGACGAGCACGGTCAGGTCCGAGACTCCGATCACCCGCCCATCGCGCAGGCAGCGCATGACCGGATTCTCGCTGACCTCACGCGATGCTTCATGCACGAGATTCAGCACCTCGGCGATCGGCCGCGTCTGCGCCTCGGCATTCGACCAGCCCGTCAGCGTTTCCGCAACCGGGTTCAGGTAATCGATCCGGCCAGCGGCGTCGGTCGTGATGACCGCATCGCCGATCGACTGCAGCGTAACCTGCGCCCGCTCTTTCTCTTCGAAGACCGCGGTCTCCGCTTTCTTGCGCTCGGTGATGTCCGCGATCGTGCCCTCGCACGCGATGATCCGGCCGCGTTCGTCGCGCACCAACCGCCCGCTTTCGAGCACGACGATGACGCTGCCGTCCTTGCGACGGAAGCGGTACTCGGCGTTGCGCACTTCGCCGTGCGTGTCGAGCTCGCGCCGGAAATTGTCGCGATCCGTGGGATCAACGTACAGCACCGATGAGCTCGCCAATTCACACAGCTCCTCGGCGCTGTCGTAACCCAGCATCTTGACGAAGGCGGGATTCACGGACATGAGCCGGCCTTCGCGCGTCGACTGATAGACGCCTTCCACCACATTTTCAAAGAGACCGCGGAATTTCGCTTCGCTTGCGCGCAGCGCATCCTCCGCGCGGCGCCGTTCGATCGCGATACCCGCGAGCTGCGTCATGCGCGCCATCAATTCGAAATCGCGGCGCCCGGGCGTTCCCGGCTGCTGCCGATAGACCGCAAGCGTGCCGACGATATGTCCGTCCGACACGACGATGGGCGTCGACCAGCACGCGCGCCAGCCATGCCGCAGGGCAATCGCCCGCACTTCATCCCAGAGCGCGTCCTTGCCGATGTCCGCAACGATGACCTGGCGACCGAGATAGATAGCGGCTGCGCACGAGCCATTGCGCGGGCCGACTTCATTGCCGTCCATGTCACGCACGAACGACGACGCGAGCCGCGGCGCCACGGTGGGCGAGAGCGAACGCGCGTCGGCGCTCAGGAGACTTACGCAGCCGTGCGAGTCGGGCGACACCTTTTCGATGACGCCGATGATCGTTTCCAGCGTGACCGAGAGCTGCGCGTTCGCGCTCATCTTCTCGAACACCCGGCGCTCGCCCGCCGCGATCAGATCAGCGCGTTTGCGCTCGGTGATATCCGTGATGCTGCCGCGTATGAGCTGGCGCGTTGAGCTCGGCAGACGCACCAGCCGCACCTCGCAGGGAATGTCAGCGCCGAGCGCGTCACGATGGAGCCACTCGAAGACCGGCGTTTCGCCCGCCAGGGCGCGAGCGATATACCCACGTGCCGGCCCGAAGGACGGCGTGCCGTCGGCCTGTACGGGCGGGCTCGTTTGCTCGGGTCCGCTGGCAAGGAGCGTCGCCCGCTCCATCTTGAAAAAGCGCGCGGCATTCTCGTTGACGTCCACGAAGCGGCCGAGCTCGACGTCCAGTACGACGATCGCTTCCGGCGCGTTCTCGACCAGGGTCTTGTAGCGCGCTTCGCTCTCGCGCATCGCCTGCTCGGCGTTGTGTCGTTCGGTGGTATCGCGCAGACACAGGATGTAGACCGTGCGCCGATTGATGCGCGCCTTGCTGACGGCGAGTTCGGCGGGGAACTGCTGGCCGTTCTCGCGCCGGCACGCGATCTCGTGCGCGGCCAGATCGGCCTGTGTGTCCTCGATGCGCGAAGCCAGTCGCTCGAGGTAAGTGCCGATATCGCCCTGGGCACCGGCTTCCGGGATCAGGTAGTCAACACGGCGGCCGAGAATCTCCGGCTGACTCACGCCGAACACACGCTCGCCGGTCGGATTGAACGTCTCGATATGGCCCGACTCATCGACGGTCAGAATCACGTCCTTCACGTGATCAACGATCGCCTGCAGCTGATTGGCCGTCTGTTCGCGGATTTCGCGGGTGAGAGCCTGCGCTTCGTCGGACATCATCTGCATCGATCGCACGACGCTGCGCCGCTCATCATCGGTCGAGTCGTAGTGACGGCTGACGATCGCGATAAGCCGCTCGAGAACGATGCGACCGTCGGCGTCGGTTGCCTCGCGCAGCTGCCGCTCGAGCAGGCGGTTGGTCAATTTCTGGCGGTGGTCGGACGGCAGCGCAACGACCGTCGTGTTGGCTCCGGTCAGCAGTGCTTCGAGCGCGGGCAGATCGGCCGCGGTTGAGGCGCTCTTATTTGACATAAGTTAGGCTGATGCCGGGACACGCTGAAGCGAGGACCGGCATATTAGGTAAGAGAGCCCGCTACCTAGCGTGACTCGGGTCTCGGATGGGGCGATCAGGGCGCCTTGTCGCGGCGATCGGCCTGGCGGCGCAGGCTTTCTGTGAGCTGGCGTTTACGCAGGCGAATCGCCTTGGGCGTGATTTCGACCAGTTCGTCCTCGTCGATGAACTCCATGGCCTGCTCGAGACTGAGCCGGATCGGGGGCGACAGGACGAGGTTTTCGTCCTTGCTCTGCGTGCGGATGTTGGTGAGCTTCTTGCCCTTGAGCGGATTCACCGTGAGGTCGTTTTCACGGCTGTGAATGCCGATCACTTGGCCCTCGTATACGTCTTCACCGTGCCCAATGAACAAGCGTCCACGCTCCTGCAGAGCGAAGAGCGAATAGGCAAGCGCTTTGCCCACGCCATTCGAAATCAGCACGCCACTCGTGCGCTGCGCCAGCACTCGATCGACCATCGGACCGAAGTGGTCGAACACGTGGTACAGGAGCCCGGTGCCGGACGTGAGCGTGCGAAAATCGGTCTGAAAGCCGATCAGACCCCGCGACGGAATCATGTAGTCGAGGCGGATTCTTCCGCGGCCATCCGGCTGCATGTTGGTGAGGT
>JBGPLJ010000296.1:0-4628 GCA_041486385.1 Steroidobacteraceae bacterium | reverse complement strand
GACAAATACGCCCACAGCCGCCAGCGCTATTGCGGTATAGATTCCAAAGCTGCGCACATAATTGCTGACCCCGATCAGAATCCGGGTGGCTAGCGGCAGCTCGGCCTTGGCGGTGGAGAACACCTCGACGACCATCGGCACGACGTAGCCGAGGAGAAACGTCACGATCGAAACCGCGAAGAAGGTGAGCGCCACGGGATAGATGATCGCGCTCATGATCTTGGCACGGATCTGCTGACGGTTCTCGGTGTAGTCCGCGAGCCGCTCGAGCACGACGTCGAGCCGCCCGGACTGCTCGCCGGCCGCGACGGTCGCGCGATAGATCTCCGGGAAGACCTTCGGGAAATCGGCGAAGCCATCGGCGAGCGTGTGGCCTTCCATGACCTTGGAGCGCACGCCGATCATGATGCTCTGCACGCGCTGCCGCTCGGATTGCTGTGACACCGCAAGCAACGATTCTTCGAGCGGCAGCCCCGAATGCACGAGCGTTGCCAGCTGGCGCGTCAGCAGGGCGAGTTCGGTCGATGAGATGCCGCCGCCGACGCCGAAAGTGCGTGCGCGTCGCGCTTCCGTCTGCATGACTTCGGCGACGGAGACCGGCAGCAGCTGCTGCTCCCGGAGCTGCGCCCGCACCTGTCGTGCGGTATCGCCTTCGAGAATGCCCTTGCGTTCTTTGCCGCCCGCATCAACAGCTACGTATTCGAAAGCTCCCATGGCGCTATGGTGTATGGACGTGCTGCATGCGCCCGGGGCGTCAGTCTTCGCGTGTGACGCGGAGCAGCTCTTCGAGCGAGGTTTCGCCGCGCAGCGCCTTGGCGCGACCGTCGTCGCGGATACTCGGCGAGAGCGTACGCGCGTGGCGCTCGAGTTCCTGCTCGCCCGATCCATCGTGAATCATGGTGCGCATCGCGTCGTCCACCGCAATCAGTTCGTAAATGCCAGTTCGGCCCCGGTAGCCGCCCGAAGCGTCGCGTCCCGGGCGGTACAGCGTGGGCGACGGCGCACCGGCCGGTATGTTCATGAGCCGGCGCTCGTAGTCGCCTGCGGTGTAGGCAATTCGGCTTTCCGGGTTGAGCACGCGCACGAGGCGCTGGGCCAGCACGCCGATGAGACTCGATGAGAGCAGAAAGGGTTCGACGCCCATGTCGCGCAAGCGCGTCACAGCACCGACCGCTGTATTCGTGTGCAGTGTCGATAGCACCAGGTGGCCGGTGAGGCTCGCTTGCACGGCGATATGTGCGGTTTCGACGTCGCGGATTTCGCCGACCATGACGACGTCCGGGTCTTGCCGCAGAATCGCGCGTAAGCCACGCGCAAAGGTCATTTCAACCTTGGTATTCACCTGGGTCTGGCCAATACCGTCGATGTAATACTCGATCGGATCCTCGACCGTCATGATGTTGCGGGTGTTGTCGTTGATGCGTTCAAGCGCCGCATAGAGGGTCGTCGTCTTGCCGGAGCCCGTGGGACCGGTGACGAGGATGATGCCGTGCGGCTTATGAACGAGCTCGTCCATGGTCTTCTGTGTGGGCTCGTCCATGCCGAGCGAGCCGAGATCGAGCCGCCCGGCCTGCTTGTCGAGGAGCCGCAACACGACGCGTTCGCCATGGCCCGCCGGAATCGTCGACACGCGAACGTCGACAGCGCGCCCGGCGATGCGCAGGCTGATACGCCCGTCCTGCGGCAGCCGCTTTTCGGCGATGTCGAGCTTCGACATGACCTTGACGCGTGAAACCACGAGCGGCGCCACCGCGCGCCGCGACTCCATGACCTCCTTGAGGACACCGTCAACGCGAAAGCGGATGACGAGCCGGTTCTCGAAGGGTTCGATGTGAATATCTGAGGCGTTCTGCTTGACCGCTTCGGTCAGGACGGCATTGATGAGACGGATGATCGGTGCGTCATCTTCGCTCTCGAGCAGATCCGACGGCTCCGGCAATTCCTGCGCCAGGTGCGCGAGGTCCGTGCCTTCGTCGAGGCCATCGGCCATTTGCATGGCGGAGCCCGATCCGGCTTCGTAGGCGCGCCGCAACTCAGCGTCGAATTCTTCGTCCGTTACGCGCTGCAGCTTCAATGGCAGTCCCATGAAGCGGCGCACTTCGGCGAGGCTCTGGGGACCGGCGGTACCACGGAATATGGTCTCCGCGACGCCGTCCGCGACCTGGCGCACCAGCACGCCGTGTCGTTTCGCAAACGGGAACGGGAGCTTGCGTTCCTTGAGCAGCTGCGGCGCAGCCAACGCGGTGTTCATGATTTCCGTCGTTCCGTTATTGCTGCGACGGTGGCGAAGGAGCGTCCGTGCGGCCGGTCTTGCGCAGAAGTTCTTCGCGCGTCGGTGCGGGCGCCGTCGCAGCTTGCGGCGTGGTCGGTTGGGCAGCAGGCTGCGTCGTGTCGGGTGACGTCGCTGGCGCCTGCGGCGGCGGCACGGCCTGCGGCGGAATCACGCCGCTCGGCGCAGCTTCCTTCGCGGGTGGCATGGGTCGATTTTCCAGCGGCGGAAGAACGGGTTGCTTCTCGAAGGGCAGCAGTGGCACGCGCCCGCGATCGATCTGCTGTTGCAGCCGCCGTACGTCATCGTACTTGGAGTTGGTGTCGATCGCCGTCTGCACGTCGTCACGCAGGATATGCGGCCGGATGAAGACCGTCAGATTGGTCTTGACCTTGTGCGATTTCGTCGTCTTGAACAGGTGCCCCAGCAGCGGAATTCTGCCGAGGAAGGGAACCCGCTGGTTGCCCTCGGTCACGGTGTCCTGCATGAGGCCACCAAGCGCGATGATGCCGCCATCCTCGATCAGCACATTGGTCGAAATGGTGCGCTTGTTGGTGATGATGTCGACGGCGCCCTGGGTCGAGGCGATGTTCGACGCTTCCTGCTCGATCTTCAGCATGATCGTGTCGCCTTCGTTGATCTGCGGCGTGACCTTCAGGATCGTGCCGACCTCCTGACGCTGAATCGTCTGAAACGGATTGTTGGAATTGTTGCCGGTGGTCGTGAATTGTCCGGTGATGAAAGGCACTTCCTGCGCCACCTTGATCTGGGCTTCCTGGTTCTCCATGGTGACGATATTCGGCGTCGAGATGATGTTGGTGTTGTCATCGCTCCTGAGGGCCCGCAAGATCGCCGCGAAATTGATGCCGGTATCCTTGATGCGGCCAATGCCGATGGTCGTACCCGTGGGCGCCGAGGTCAGCGTTGAAGGGTCGTTCACAGCGCGCGCGAGGTCGACGATGCTGACGCCGCCAACCGGGGAGATGAATCCGCCGACTGCGTTGTTATTCTTCGAGCCGTCGACCACCCAGTTCACGCCGAGTTCGGCAGACTTGTCGACGGTCATGTCGACGATGATGGCCTCGATCTGCACCTGCGCCCGGCGGATATCGAGCTTGTCGATGATCTGCATCAAGGACTTCATGGCCTTCGGCGGCGCCGTGATCACCAGCGCATTGGTTTCCGGCTCAGCCCACAGCGTGACCGACCGGTCCGCGTTCGCGGCACCTCCGGCGGCGGCCCCGCCCTGGCCAGGCGTCCCCTGCGCGACCACCACGCCGATCTGTTCCTTCAGTTTCGCCGCAATCTTTTCGGCATCCGCGTAGCGCAGGTAGCGCACCTGCGTATCGCCGCCCGCTTCGAGCGGCGTGTCGAGGTGCGCGACCAGCACGCGCAGGCGCAGGCGCTGAGTCTTCTCACCGCTGATAAGGATGCTGTTGGTCCGGTCATCGGCCACCAGGTGAATGGGCGGGCCGCCGCCGCCTTCGGCCGCCTGCGTCGCGGTCAACGCGTTGACGACGCGCACCACTTCCGCGGCTGATGCGTGTTCGAGCGGAATGATTTCGATGTCGTCATCGTCGCGGCGATCGATGCGGCCGATGATGCGCATCATGCGGCTCACGTTGCTGGCACGGTCGGAAATGATCAGCATGTTGGAGCCGACGTACGCCGCGAGGTGAGCATTCTGCGGCATCAGCGGGCGCAGTACGGGAACCAGCTGTGCCGCGCTCACGTTCTTGACAGCGATCACCTGGGTGACGAGCTCGTCGGAGGAGCCGCTGACGTGATCCGGAAGATCGTTGGCCGGAAGCTGGCGCGCCGAAGCGTCGGGAATGATCTTGTAGACCTTGCCGGCCGGAACGGCGATGAATCCGTTGACCTGCAGGACGGCGAGAAAGGTCTCGTAGAACTCCTGCGGATTCATCGGGGTCGCGGAGATGACCGTCACCTGTGCTCGCACCCGCGGATCGATGATGAAATTCTTGCAGGTGAGTTCGCTGACCGCTTCGACGATCTGTCCGAGGTCGGCGTCCTTGTAGTTCGGCGTGATCAGCGCGTTCTTGTGCGCACACTCAGCGGCTCCCGCCGACAGCACGGGCAACAGCCAGGCGGCGATCGCAAGGACTGGTGCCAGCAAAATGGTCCTGGAAACCGCGCCAAACGGCGAGCGCTGCCCAGAAAGTCGGCACGCGCGGCTCGTGGATTGCATCAATGACATGAGTTCAGTCTTCCGTTTTTCTTGATTTGTTCTTCATCAGTCCGAATCGTCGGCCGGCATCTGGGGCACCTGGTTCATCGGCACCATGCCCTGGCTGGCGGCATTGCCGGCTTCGAGTTCCTGGGCCTGACTCGCGACCTG
>JBGPLJ010000295.1:0-4693 GCA_041486385.1 Steroidobacteraceae bacterium | reverse complement strand
CCCTCCTCGTCGATGCACCGGCTTGACGCGCCGCGAGATGCGGCATCGGCAAAGCGATCTAGTCCAGACGGGACGACTTGAGGGCCTGCTCCACCAGGAACAGATCCGTCAGCAGCGCGCGTACGTGGACCGAAGCATTGAGATTGTCGACGAGCAGCGAGCTGATCGACTTGCGGCTCACGACGAGCCCGATGGCTCCCCGCGCAAGGCGCGCATCGTGGCCGACGGCTGCAAGAAATTCCGCCGTTTCGGGCCGGCCATGGACAGCGACACCACCCACGGCGGATACCACCATCGCACCCAGCCCGTCGAGTGCAGAAGACATGTCCTCGAGCGTCTGACGTACCGTGGAACCTTCGTCTTGCTGACGGCCCTGCGCGGCGTAGGCGAGCAGGAATTCATAGCCCGACTCAATGACCTCGATGCGCGCTGAAAGCTCCTGCGGATCCGTCATGCGCGCTTGCCTCGCTGACCTTGCCAGCGCTTCGGGTCGTGATTCGCAGCAAGCTCGGCCGGCGTGATCCAGCCGCGCCACATCGCCCGCAGATACAGGCGCTTTTCGGGCAGCAGCGAGAAATAGACGTGAATCATGATGAGCGTGATCGAGAGCAGCGCCACGAGCCCATGCAGGACATAGATGATGCCCCAGGTATCGGCGGAGAAGAAATACGGATTGCGCTTCCACCAGGGCGTATCGACTTTCGCCAGCATGCAAAGGCCGGTGACTACGCCCGTCACGATCACGAGACTCAGCGCGTGGTGCATCAGCTTCTGTGCGAGCGAATATTTTCCGGGCGGGCGCTGCGCCAGCGTATCGCGGAAATCGCGGACGCCCACCCACATGCAGCGCAACTTCTGCCAGAACGTCGCGCGCACCAGATGCAGGAGGACCGCGAGCGTCAGCACGACGCCGGTAATCCAATGGATGGGCACCCATGAATATTTAAGGCCAAGCACGGTCGAGAGGCCCGTGACGAGCAGCGTCAGCACTGCGAGCGCCGTTAGCCAGTGAAACAGTCGATCGACCGCTGCATGCCGCAGGACACGTTGCCCGGAATCGTCATTAGCCATGCATCAACCCTTGCGGCCTTTGCGCGTGAAGCGCCAGATTGCATGGGCAAAGATGACGAACGCACCGATCGCCACGGCAACCGGCAGCAGATCCCAGGAAATTCCCTCGAGAACCTGCTGTCCCCAGGCATCCGTCGTGACACGTACGAGTTCCATGTGCTGGCCGCCCGGCTCAAGCATCGCGAATCGCGCGACGCACGAGGTTTTCCATCATGGGGATCTTGAAGTGATTGAAATTGAGCGGCGTTGCGCCCTGCACCGCCGTCTTGCCGGCGAGGAGCGCCGTGTCCTCATTCTTCGGGCTCCCGGTCACCGTCTCTTCCACGGCTTTGAGGCGCTTCGGCACACACTCCACCGAGCCGCACGCCAGACGAATCTTCTTGATCACGTTGCCTTCGAGGATCATCGCGGCCGCAACACTCACGAGTGCGAAGTCCCAGGTGCCGCGATCCGTGACTTTCTCGAAGTAGAACTTCGCGCCCGACCATTCCTTCGGGATGCGGACGCCCGTGAGAATCTCGCCCTTCTTGAGCGAGGTCATTTGCGTAATGTCGGTGGCGGGCCCAACAAAGAATTGCTCGGCGGGCACGACGCGCTCACCCGACTCCCCGCGAATCACCATGTGCGCGTCGAGCGCTACGCAAGCGGTGCCCGTGTCTGACGGCGAGACAGCGACGCAACGGTTCGCACCATACAGAGTGTGCTCGCGGTTCTGGCCCTGGGGCGTATCGGCGTAGCAGGAGTTGCCGCCCGCGCGATAGCAATTGAGGCCCGAACGGTAGTACCAGCAGCGTGCGTCCTGACAGAGATTACCGCCGATCGTGCCGCCGTTGCGGATCTGCGGACTTGCCACATGGCGTGCGGCGGTGGCGAGCAGCGTGTACTTCGCCTGCACGCGGGAGTCGCTCTCGATTTCGCTCAACGTCGTCAGTGCGCCAATCTCGAGTCCATCCACCGTCTCGCGAATACCCTTCAGACTCTGGATGCCGCCGATGTCGATCACGGCGGTTGGACGCTTCGCGCGGTCCTTGAACCAGTCGAGACTGTCGTAGCCGCCGGCCATGAACCAGTACTTGTCCTCGAGGCGCTTGGCGAGATCGAGCGCGTTCTCGATCGTGTCGGGCTGATAGAGCTCGAACGCAGGCATCATGTCACGCAACATGTCGGTCGCTCCTAAAACGTATTGACCTGCAGCGGCTTGTGCGACTGGGCGCGGCCGGCAGTGAAATTGACGATCATGTCGGGTGACACCGGCGTACGGTTGAAGACATGCCCGCCGAGCGCTTCGGAAATCGCACAGAGGAGCGCCGCGGCGGCGCAGCCGAGGAGCGGTTCGCCGATGCCTTTCGTTCCGAGCGGGCTCGAGGGGTCCGGTTTGTCGACGCCCTGAGCCTGCATGTTGAGAGGAAAGTCGAGATACGTGGCCGGCTTGGCCTGATGCAAGCCGACCGTCGCCGGCAATCCATTCTGCGGGTCGTACACGAGGTGTTCGCACGTCGCCATGCTGAAGCCCTGCACGGCTCCGCCCTTGATCTGTGTCGCAAGCCCCGCGGGGTGGATCACGGTTCCGCAATCGGCGATGCCGAGCGAGTCGATGATCCGGTGTTGTCCCGTCTCGACATCGAGTTCGATCTCGACGAAGCAGGCCGCAAAGGCGGACGGCGCACCCGCCACCGGCAACTTGTCCTTCGCGACGCCGATGAGGCCGGTGCCGGCGAGCGCCGTAACCGATGCTTTCGTGATGAAATGAATATCGTCCGGCATCTCCTTGCCACTGTATTTTCCACCGAGCTCGATCGCGCGTTGCGCCGCCGCCGCGTAGGTCAAGCTCTTCGACGGGTTCGATTTCAGAAATACCTTCGCGCCGTCGATCTCGTACTGCTCGGGCTCTCCACCGAGATCCTTTGCCGCGATCTCCTTCAGTTTCGCGACGGCATCCACGGCCGCAACGTAGTTGGTGCGGCTCATCGTGAACGAGGTATTACTGCCGAACTGCCCGATGTTCCACGGCAGATTCTTGCGACTGTCGCCGCGCTCGACGATGACGTTGTCCCAATCGTATTTCAGCACCTCGGCGGCAATGCGCGCGGTGCCGGAATGCGAGAACGTGCCGAGATTGCCGACGCCTGTGTGGATATGGAGTTTGCCGTCCGGCGTGATGCGGACGAGGCCGTCGAAACCGGTAAATCCGGAGGGGTGGTAGGCCTGGCCGACCGCGATCGCCGTGACCTTCGAGCCCGTGCGTTTGCCGTTGCGCTTCTTGCGCTCATCCCATTTGAAGATTTCCGCCCCTTTGGCGAGCGCGTCCTTGATGTACGAACTCGTCACCGGCGTGCGGCGCGGGCCAAAAACAGATCCGTTTTCCGGATCGTTGAGGCGCCGGATCGCGAGCCGATCGATGCCGAGCTCGCGCGCCGCTTTGTCGATGAGCGGTTCGGTGGCGAAGATGATTTGGTTGTAGCCTGGGCCGCGCTGTGCCGTTCGCGTCGGTGTATTGGTATACACAGGCACGCCGCGCCAGCGCATGGCCGCCGGCTGATAGACGAGCGACACCGCATCGCCCGCATTCTTGTAATCGAAGAACCCGGTGTGCGGCCCGCTTTCCTGAACCACATAGAGATCCGCCGCGAGGAGCCGGCCGTCCGCTCGAAAGCCGAGCTTGATGCGGCCCTGAAAGCCGCTACGCGCGGAGCCGAGAAAATATTCCTCGGCGCGGCTGATGCGCATCATCACGGGCTTTCCCAGCTTCTTCGACAGCAGCGCGGGAATCGCCATGACGGGATACGCGTTGGCCTTGGAGCCGAAGCCGCCGCCGCAATACTCCGCGATCAGTACGACGTCTTCCGGCTTGATGCCAATGAGACCCGCGAGTGTCGGGATGATGAACGTGTGGCTCTGCGTTGAGCCGTGCACGAAGCACTTGCCATTCTGCCAGTACGCCATGCACGACCGCGGTTCCATACTGTGGTGGGAAATGCTGGCGGTTACGAAGCTCTCGTCGATCACAAGCTTCGCTTGCTTGAATCCCGCTTCGACGTCGCCATAGGACCACTCCTCCACCGCCTTGCCTTCGGGCAGCTGGGTGTCGCCCGCCTTCGCGAAGTCGGCGGCGGACCACTTGAAGGTCTGCAGCGGTGTATCCGGTATCGGTGGAAATCCAGCGAAGCCGACATTCGCATCCGAGCGCGCGTTCGGGCCGCCCGGAAAGAGGCTTTGCAAAGGATCCACCGTGTAGGGCAGCGGCTCGAGATCGACTTTGATCTTCTCGATAGCATCCTGCGCCGTCGTCTCGTCAATCGCGGCGACCGCGAGGATCGGTTGGCCGACATACATCGGCTCCTTTGCGAGGATTGGAGGCAGGGGTTCGTGCTGCGCCGGCACGTCGTCAGGCGTCAGGACTGCTAGCACGCCCTCCATCTTGAGCGCTTCCGATGCATCGATGCTCTTCACGCGCGCGTGCGGCATCGGGCTCAGCAGCAGCCGGCAGAACACCATGCCTTCGGCGCGGAAATCTTCCGCATATTTGGCGCGGCCGGTGACCTTGGCGACGACATCGTGCGGCAGGAAGTCCTTCCCGAGGAGCTTGTAGGCCATGTGTCAGCCCTCCGCCGCGGCGCGCATG
>JBGPLJ010000294.1:0-4704 GCA_041486385.1 Steroidobacteraceae bacterium | reverse complement strand
CCTGGCGCGCAGCCGAAGAACTGATGATCCATCATGCGGGCATGGTCGAGCGGACAGAGCATTGCGGGGCGCTACAGGCTGGAGGAGCCGCTCGGCAGCGGCGGTAGCGCGCAGGCCTGGTCCGCGAACGACGCGGTCACCCGTGCGCGGGTGCTCGTCAAATTACCGCGAGCATTGTCGGGCACCGGTGTGGTCCGAACCGCGGAAGCCGCCTTTCGGCGCGAATACGATGTCAGCCGGGCACTCGATCACAGCGACGTGCCGCGGGCGCTCGCGCAGGGGAGCGACGGTGATTGCCCGTTTCTCGTCACGACCTGTGTCGAAGGCGGCAATCTCGCAGCGCGACGCGGACAGACGTTCGGGCGCCTCGCACCGCTGCTACTGAATCTCGCGCGCACGCTCGCGTATGTACACGAGCGCGGCTGGGTGCATCGCGACGTGAAATCGAGCAATGTGCTCGTGAGCGGCGAGCACCGGGCGCTCCTCACCGATTTTGGTATTGCGGCCCGCATCGGCGAGCAGCAGCCGCCGGACGGCGGTTCGCCGTTTACGCGCAGTCCGCAGCAGGCGGCGGGGCTCCCGGCCGCGGTGTCGGACGACCTGTATTCCTTCGGTGCGTTACTGCATGAACTATTAAGCGGCAATCCGCCGCACTATCCGGATCGAGCCGCGGTCAATATCGATGCCCGCCGCCCGCCGCGGCTTGAGTCGGTGGGCGCCGTGCCGGTGCGCATCGAGCGGCTGATCGAGCGGCTGCTCGACCCGGAGCCGGCCGCGCGCCCCGCCTCGATGCGGGAAGTGATCGCTGAATTGGAGGTTGTCATGAATGAAACAAAGCCGCTCGGTGCACCCGAAGCCGAGGCGGCGGACAAACCCGCGAGCGAAGTCGCTGTCACGCCACGTTGGCGCGCGCCGACGGCATCCCCTGTGCAAGGCGCGAGTGGCGGCCGTTCGCGCTGGTGGCCGTGGGCCGCGGCCGCCGCATTCCTGGCCGCAGTCTTCGTCGTGTTCGTGGTGCTGCCGCGCCATGCGCCGAAGCCGGCGCCGGTCGCGGTGAGCGAAGTCCCGACCGCCGTTGCGCCGCCGGCCGGTGCGCTGAACGCGGCGAGTGCCGCGGCGCGCGAAGCGGCGCTGCGCGCCCAGTCGCGCTACATCGAACGGGCCGCGGCGCTCGAAAAGCGCCACGCAGTGGCGTGGAGCGGTCCGGAGCTGGCGCAAGCGAGCGCAGCCGCTGCCGAGGGCGATCAACACCTGAAGTCCGAAGAGTTTCCCGAAGGGCTGGTGGCCTACACTCAGGCAGGCGATCACCTGACTACCGTCGAAGCGGCGGCGCCAGCGGCCTTGGCCAAAGCACTGCAGGACGGCGCCACGGCGCTCGCCGCTGCGCGCGTCGCCGAAGCAACCCAGGCTTTCAATCTGGCGCTCGCCATCGATCCAGCGAACGCCATCGCGCAACATGGCCTCAAGCGAGCCGCCGCCGCCGACAGCGTGCAGGCGCTCCTTATCGACGGGCAGCGCGCGGCCGATGCCAGTGACTGGTCGCAAGCCGCGGCCGCGTATCGTCACGCGCTCGCACTCGATGGCGAGTCGCTGGAAGCGCGCAACGGTCTTGCCGCGGCCGAGCGGCTGGCGGCCGAGGCGCAGTATCAGACTTCCATGGCCGCCGCTCTCAAGGCGCTCAACCTGCGCCGCTTTGCCGAGGCGCGTGCCAATATCGAGCGCGCGCGCGCGGTGCGGCCGAATGCCGCCGAACCGAAAGACCTTGCCGCGCGCGTCGATGGCGCCATCGCCGGCACTCGCATCGGCGATCTGCGCGTCGAAGCCACCGAACACGAGCGCAACGAGCGCTGGAACGACGCGCTCACCGTTTACGAGTCGATCCTCAGCCGCAACGCCACCTTGATGTTTGCGCGCGAGGGTCGTGAGCGCGTTGTGCCGCGCGTGAATCTCGATGCGCGACTCACCGATTTCGCGGCGCGGCCGGAACGCCTCGGTTACCCGGAAGTGCGCGAGGCCGCGCGGCGCGCACTGGTGCAAGCGCACCAGATCGCGAACGCCGGACCAGTGCTGCGCGCCGAGACCCAGAAGGTTGAGGCGTTGCTCAACACGGCGGAGAAGCCGGTGCGCGTCGCGCTCGAGTCCGATGCGGCGACGCAAGTGGTCATCTACCGTGTGGGCGCGCTCGGGACGTTCACGCGCCGCGAGGTGGAACTGCCTCCCGGCACGTATACGGTGCTCGGCACGCGGACCGGGTTCCGCGACGTGCGCCAGGAATTGCGAGTGCGACCCGGCCAGGCGCCGGCGGCGCTCGTCGTACGCTGCGAGGACCCGATTTGACCGCATCGCTCCGTCTACGCGATCCGCTCGGCGAGCGCACCTTCGGCAGTGAAACCGCGCTGACGGTGGGCGGCCCGGGTGCCGCAATCCCATTGCCGGGTATTGCGGCCGGCGTGACAGTCGCGCGCATCATCCTCGGAGAAGCGGCCCTCACGCTCGAGGCGCTGGCGCCCGGCGTCCGGTGCAACGGGCGTCCGATCGAGGGATCGATCGCGCTCGCTACAGGCGATGTCATTCAGGCGGGCGACGCGCGGATCTTTCTGCAATTCACGCGCACTGAACGTGTGTTACGCGTGGATCATCTGGTCGACAACGCGACTTCCCCGCCCTCCTTCACTGCGGAAGATGCTCTCGTCGAAGCCGAATCCGCACCGCCGCCGCGTGCGATTCCGCGCGTGGAATTTCGCGCGCCCGTCGCGGGGCTCAAGAGTGTTGCAACGGTTGCCAAGCCGCGGCATTGGCGCTGGCTCGCCGTCGTTGCGGGAGTCGCGCTCGCAGTGCTCGGGTATCTGATGTCGGTCGTCGCGCTGCCCTTTCGCATCGACCCGGCGGATGCCCGGGTGGAATTCGCCGATACGATCGGTGATTTTCGCGTCGGCGATCGCCTCTACGCTCTCGCTGGGGATCACGAACTGCTCGCCGAGCGTGGCGGCTACAAGCCTCTGCGTCGCGTCGTCAATGTGGGCGGCGGCGCCGTGCCGCTCGTGCTGGTGCTCGAGAAGCTTCCGGGTTTGCTGACGGTGAATACGGGCAGCGTTCGCGGCACGGTGGTGATCGACGGGCGCGAAGCCGGCGCGAGCGGCGTGCCGCTCGGCGTGGCGCCCGGCCACCACACACTCATCGTCCGTGCGCCGCGTCACCTCGACGCGCTCGGCGATGTCGAGATCGAAGGCATGGGCAAACGCCAGGAGAAAAGCGTGGAGCTGACGCCCGCCTGGGCGAAGCTCAGCATCGAATCGAAGCCTGCCGGCGCCACGGTCGCAATCGATGGCCACGACGTCGGCAAAACGCCGCTCGCCGTCGACGCGGATGCCGGCCGTCATCAGATCACGATCACTGATCCGACGTTTCGACCCTGGGCCACCGAGCTGCTCGTCAAGGCGAACGAACCGCAAACGATCGGGCCCGTGGAGCTTGGGCTTCCCGACGGCACGGTGACCCTGCGCAGCACGCCGCCCGGCGCCGATGTCACGGCCGGCGGCAAGTATCGCGGCCGCACGCCCGTGACCTTCGATCTCGCGGCCGCCGCGAGCCAGGAAGTGGTCGTGCAGGCTGAAGGGTATGAACCCGCCACGGAACACCTGCGCGTGGGGCCGGGCGAAAAGCGCAGCGTCGATGTGAAGCTCAAGGAACAACGCGTTGCGGTCACGGTTCGCGGCGAGCCGAACGATGCCGAGCTCTGGATCGACGGCGTCGCGCGCGGCGCCTCGGTGCAGCAGATCGAACTCACGCCACTCGAGCATCGCATCGAAGTGCGCAAGGCCGGCTTCGACCCGTTCGTGACCCAACTGAAACCCCAGGCGGGTTTCGCGCAGCTCATCGAGTATCGCCTGCGCACACCGCTTCAAACGCGCACCGACAAATTTCCGCCGACGGTAAAATCCGCGACCGGCTATACGTTTAACCTGATGCCGCCCGGCACGTATCAGATCGGCAGTGCGCGGCGCGATCCGGGCCGCCGCACCAACGAGACGCAGCGCGAAGTCAAACTCGTGCGCCTCTTTTATATGGGCGTTACCGAAGTCACGAACGTCGAGTTCCGGCAATTTCATCCGGACCACAACTCCGGGCTCATCAAGGACAGGACGCTCGATCTCGACAAGCATCCGGTGGTCAACGTCTCATGGGCCGACGCGGCGGCCTACTGCAATTGGCTGAGCGCCAAGGACGGCCTGCCCGAAGCGTATGAAAAGCGTGGCGACAGCTACGTGCTCAAGTCGCCGGCCAACACCGGCTATCGCCTGCCGACCGAAGCCGAATGGGAATGGGTCGCGCGCTACGATCACGGCAGCGCGACGCGCCGCTACCCCTGGAACGGATCGACGCTGCCGCCGCCCGCGCATGCCGGCAATTACGCCGACGCTTCGGCCACGCTCCTCGTCGAGTCCGTTATTGTCGGTTACCAGGACGGCTTTCCGGTCTCCGCCCCGGTCGGCACCTTCGGCCCGGATGCGCTCGGCCTCGATGATATCGGCGGGAATGTGAGCGAATGGGTCAACGATTCGTATTCACTCAATCTCGATCTCGGTCCCTCGGTTACCGATCCGCCGGGACCGGCGACGAGTTCCGTGCATACGATTCGCGGATCGAGCTGGATGACGGCGCAGATCGCGGAACTGCGGCTGACCTATCGCGACTACAGCGGTG
>JBGPLJ010000293.1:0-4719 GCA_041486385.1 Steroidobacteraceae bacterium | reverse complement strand
CCCGGCCGCCCCCCGGGCGGGGCCTGGCGCGGGGTGGCGCCGCCCCCCCGCGGGGGGGGCGGGGCGGCCACCGGGGGGGGGGCCCGCCGCCGCTCAGGCCGGCCGCAGGCGTGAGCGCAGGAAAGCCAGTGTTTCGGCATGCGGGCACTCTTCGTTATCGACCGCGCGGCGCTCGCGATATTCGAGCATGCCGCTGTCGAGCGCGCGTTCGCTCAGCACGATGCGATGGGGAATGCCGAGCAGCTCGGCATCGGCGAACTTGACGCCCGGACGCGCATCGCGATCGTCAAACAGCACTTCGATGTGAGCCTCGGTGAGATCCTGGTAGAGCTGGTCGGCCGCCGCGCGCACACGCTCTGATTTCGTGTAGTTGATGGCAACCAGAACCACCTGAAATGGCGCGATCGGCTCTGGCCAGATGATGCCGCGCGCATCGTGATTCTGTTCGATGGCCGCCGCGACCACGCGTGTGATGCCGATGCCATAGCAACCCATCATCATCACGACCTCGTGCCCGTCCTTGTCGAGAACGCTCGCCTTCATGGCCTCGCTGTACTTGCGGCCGAGCTGAAAGATGTGACCTACCTCGATGCCCCGCGCAATCGCGAGCTTGCCCTGGCCGCTGGGACTTGGGTCGCCCGCGACCACGTTGCGCAGGTCCGCGGCGGTCGGCTCGGGCAGATCGCGTGCCCAATTGACGCCGCTGAGGTGGGTGTCGCGCTCGTTGGCGCCGCAGGCGAAGTCCGCGATCGCAAGCGCGCTGTGATCCGCGTACATGCGGCACTCCAGGCCAATCGGGCCGAGAAATCCCGGTTCACAGCCCGTCGCCTCGAGCACCCGGGCGGCGCTTGCCATGCGCAACGGGTTTTCGACGCCGGGGAGTTTCGCTGCCTTCATGGCATTCAATTCGTGATCGCCGCGCACGATAAGGGCAACCAGTTCGCCATCGCTGCCTTCGACCATCAGCGTCTTGACGATCCGATCCGGCGCGATGCGCAGAAAGGTTGCGACGTCGGCGACGGTCTTCACGCGCGGTGTTTCAACCTTTTCGATAGCGGCGCCCGGCGCCGGCCGTCGAGCAGCGGGGGGCGGCGCAGGCGCGAGCTCGAGATTGGCCGCGTAATCATCGCCGTCCGAGAACGCGATCGCATCCTCGCCGGATTCCGCGAGCACGTGGAATTCCTGCGATCGGGTGCCGCCGATGCTGCCGGTGTCCGCGAACACCGAACGGAAATTCAACTGCATGCGTGAAAAGATGCGCGTGTAGGCGTCGTACATCTTCTGATAGCCCGCGGCGAGCGAAGCCTCATCGAGATGGAAGGAATATGCATCCTTCATGATGAATTCGCGTGCGCGCATCACACCGAAGCGCGGCCGGATCTCGTCGCGGAACTTGACCTGAATCTGATAGAAATTCACGGGCAGCTGCCGGTAGCTCTTCAGCTCCCGTCGCGCGATGTCGGTGATGACCTCTTCATGGGTGGGCCCGAGGCAGAATTTGCGCTCGTGCCGGTCGGCAAAGCGCAGCAGCTCCGGTCCGTATTCCTGCCAGCGGTGCGATTCCTGCCAGAGCTCCGCAGGTTGCACGACCGGCATCATCACTTCGAAGGCGCCTGCCCGGTCCATCTCCTCGCGCACGATGCGCTCCACCTTGCGGAGACTGCGCAGACCGATCGGCAGCCAGCTGTACAGACCGCTGGCGAGACGGCGGATGAGGCCGGCCCGCAGCATCAGCTGGTGACTGATGACCTCCGCTTCCGAAGGCGATTCTTTCATCGTGGCAATGGGTAATTCGCTCAGTCGCATGCTCGAAGATCCTGCAATCGGGGCTCGCGGACAGGGCGGGTCCGGCTGGGCCCCAGGATAGTAAAGAAGGCGCTAAGGTCCCTATTCTATTGGAAATGCGGGGCCTATCGACGGCCAAAGGCGGCCAATGGCGGCCGCCCGGAGGTTGGCCGAGGGTGGGCCGGTCGGCGCCCGACGGGGATCCTGTTGTAGGGGTAGGGGGTGCCCCCTATTATGCGGCGCCGGGTCACGCTCCCGGGATGGGGTACCCCAATCGATGGATGAGCCGAGCAAACATCAGGCCCTGCGCCGCGGTATCTACCTCCTGCCGAACCTGCTGACGACAGCGGCCCTGTTCTCCGGGTTCTATGCCGTGGTCGCGGCGATCGACGGCCATTTCGAACGCGCAGCGATCGCGATCTTCGTCGCCATGGCATTCGACGGCCTCGATGGCCGCGTAGCGCGCATGACCCACACCGAGAGCACCTTCGGCAAGGAATACGACAGCCTTTCCGACATGGTGGGGTTCGGTCTGGCGCCAGCCATCGTCGCGTACCAGTGGGGCGTGGCGCGTATCGCCGAAACCGTTGCGCAAGCGGGCGTACACGGCGTTCTGTGGAGCCGTCTCGGCTGGCTGGTCACGTTCTTCTTCGCGGCCGCCACGGCACTGCGACTTGCACGGTTCAACTCGCGCTCGGGGACCCAGGACAAGCGTTATTTTGAGGGACTCCCATGCCCGTCCGGCGCCGCGATACTGGCCTCCTATATCTGGCTCTCCTACGAGAATGATCTGCACGCGGTGTTCGGGTTGATCACGGCATTTGCCGTCAGTGCGCTCGCCGGGGTCCTGATGGTGAGCCGCTTTCCCTATTGGAGCTTCAAGCAGATCGATTGGCGCAGCCCGGTCAGCTTTGTCGTTCTGGTCGCGGTCATTCTCCCGTTCGTGGTGATTCCGCTCGATCCGCCGTTGATGCTGTTCATTTTGTTCGGCACCTATGCGCTGTCAGGACCCGCGACCTGGGTTTGGCGCAAAGCGCGGCGGCGCACGCCGCGCAATCTCCCCGGACCCTCATGAATCCGCGCAAGCTCGAATATCTGCATGCGCTCGGTATCGAGGCGTTCGAACCGAAGGACAGACGCGCGCCGCAGGCGCCGGGCGTAGTCATGGCCGCAGGCCAGACGGCTCCGGCAGCCAGCCGTGAGACCACAATCACTGCGAAGGTCCCCGTTGGCGATGTGAGCACGCTCGACTGGACGGAACTGCGCGCCCGTGTCGCCGCTTGCACCGCTTGCGATCTCCACAAGACGCGCACGCAGACCGTGTTTGGCGTCGGCAACCCGGGGGCCCGGTGGCTGATTGTCGGTGAGGCGCCGGGCGCGGATGAGGATCGGCAGGGCGAACCATTCGTCGGGCGCGCGGGCCAGCTGCTGAATTCGATGTTGCGAGCGATCGGCATGCCGCGCGAACAGGTCTACATCGCCAATATTCTCAAATGCCGCCCGCCCGGTAACCGCGATCCCAGACCGGAGGAGGCGAGCTGCTGCACGCCATTTCTCCACCGGCAGATTGCGCTCATCCGGCCGCAGGTTATTCTCGCGGTCGGACGGATCGCCGCGCAGCAGCTGCTCGCGACCTCGGTGCCGATCGGGAAATTGCGCGGCCAAGTGCATCACTACGGCCCGCTGTCGACGCCGCTCGTGATTACCTACCATCCCGCCTATTTGCTGCGCTCGCCCGGCGAGAAGCGCAAGGCCTGGATCGATCTGAAATTCGCCCGCTCGGTACATGAAGGAGGCGCGGCCTGATTGCAAGGGTCGCGGTACGAGCATGGTAGCGGTGAGGCGCGATCTGGAACTGCCTGCGGTGTTGATCCGTCCGATGCACGACGCCGACTTGCCCGCGGTCGCCGCGCTCGAGCGCAGCGCGTATCTCTTTCCGTGGACCGAAGGGATTTTCCGCGATTGCCTGCGCGTTGGTTACGTCTGCCGCGTAATCGATATCGGCGGCAGTGTGGCTGGCTACGGCATTCTCTCGGCCGGCGCTGGAGAAGCTCACATTCTCAATCTGTGCGTGGCCGAGGAAGTTCGCTGTCGTGGTCTTGGCCGCAGCATGTTGGAGGCCCTCATTGACCGTGCGCGTGGCTTCGGCGTGCGCGAGGCTTACCTCGAAGTGCGGCCGACCAACACCACCGCGATCCGGCTCTATCAGTCGATGGGCTTCGAACAGATCGGCATTCGCCGCGGCTACTACCAGGCGACAGTCGGCCGTGAAGACGCCGTGGTGCTCAAGCTTGACCTGACGGCGGCGCCAAAAGGCTGACCAGCCGAGCGCACCCGGGCTGCCGCGGCGCTCGCATCAAGCGCGCGGAGCTGCGCTAGAATCCGCGCCGCCATGAGTACCTACGCCCAAGAAATCGAGCGCCGCCGCACGTTTGCGATCATCTCGCACCCCGACGCGGGCAAGACGACCTTGACCGAGAAGCTGCTGCTCTTTGGCGGCGCCATTCAGATGGCGGGCACCGTGAAGGGCCGCAAGGCGACGCGTCACGCGACCTCGGACTGGATGCGGCTCGAGCAGCAGCGCGGCATTTCCGTGACTTCCTCGGTCATGCAGTTCCCGTACAAGGGGCGCGTCGTGAATCTTCTCGACACCCCGGGTCACGAGGATTTCTCCGAGGATACGTATCGCACGCTGACCGCGGTCGACTCGGCGCTGATGGTCATCGACTGCGCCAAGGGCGTCGAGGAGCGCACGGTCAAGCTGATGGAGGTCTGCCGGCTGCGCGACACGCCGATCATGACCTTCGTCAACAAGCTGGACCGCGAGGCGCGCGATCCGCTGCAGCTGCTCGACGAGATCTCCGATCAGCTGCAGCTCGAATGCGCGCCGATGGTCTGGCCGGTCGGCATGGGTCTCAACTTCAAGGGCACAAT
>JBGPLJ010000292.1:0-4719 GCA_041486385.1 Steroidobacteraceae bacterium | reverse complement strand
TACGAGGTCAGCGCGATACAGGTGGATCGGTGCCTGCATTTGAAGAGCGCCTGCACGGTCCTGTCGGCCGGTGTCGTGCTGGCGAACCTCGACTACATCGCACGCGAAGTGCTGGGCGAGGTGACGGTCATTACCGTCGACGCCGCAGAGCCGCGCGCTGCAAATACGCTCACGCTCGGTGGAGTGACGCTCGTGAGCACATCCTACCCGCGCACCGCGGCGCGGCTGCGCGCGCTGGGGATTCGCACGCGCTCGATCGATGTTTCGGAGCTCGAGAAGGCGGAGTCGGGGCTCACCTGCATGAGCCTCGTCTTTGGCGCAACCTGAACGAAAACTAAACGGCGCGGCTACTCTTATATATAGGTCCGCGGCTACTCGGCGTCCGCCGTTTCCGGAAAACTCATGCCGACGTGACTGAAGCCCGCATCGACGTACAGCGTTTCACTGGTGATTCCCGCCGCCAGGTCCGAGCACAGAAACGCCGCCGCGTTGCCCACGTCTTCGATTGTCACGTTGCGCTTCAAGGGCGCCGTCTGGGCGACGCGCGCCAGCATCTTGCGAAATCCGCCGACGCCCGCGGCCGCCAGCGTCTTGATCGGCCCGGCGGAAATCGCGTTCACGCGAATGCCGCTCGCGCCAAGATCGAGCGCGAGGAAGCGGACGTTCGCTTCGAGGCTTGCCTTCGCGAGACCCATGACGTTGTAGCTCGGAATCGAGCGCACCGCGCCGAGATAGGTCAGCGTGAGGATTGCGCCACGGCGGCCGGCCATCATCGGCCTTGCCGCGCGCGCGAGCGCCGTGAGGCTGTAGCTCGATACGTCGTGCGCTACGCGAAAGGCCTCCCGGCTCGTGCTGTCGGTGAAGTTTCCGGCGAGCGCTTCGCGCGGGGCGAAGGCAACCGAATGCACGAGGATGTCGATGCTGTCCCAGTGCGATTTCAGTTTGGCAAATGCGGCGTCGATCTCCGCATCCGAGGTCACGTCCATTGGCATGGTGATGTTCGAGCCGACTTCGGCCGCAAGCTCCACCACGCGTTCCTTGAAGCGCTCGTTCGCGTAGTTGAATGCGAGCTCTGCGCCCTGCGCGTGCATCGCCTGCGCGATGCCCCAGGCGATCGAGCGGTCACTCGCAAGGCCGACGATGAAGGCCCGCTTGCCGGCGAGAAATCCCACGCGGCTATCCCATCCGTTTCGCGACGTACAGGACGATGCGCTGACCGGCGCGGATCTCATGCTGCCGGTCGATGCCGTTCCAGGACATCAGCTGCGAAACGCTCACGCGGAACTGGCGCGAGATCTGCGAGAGGGTATCGCCGCGGCGCACGGTGTAGGTGAGCCGCTTGAGGCCGGTTCCGGTTTCCACGTTCGCGACGATCGTGCCGCTGCGAACGACGAGCTTGCGTCCGGGCGCGATGGTTGCGCCGGTCGAGAGATTATTCCACGACGCCAGTGTCGCGACGCCGACGCCATGGCGTTGCGCGATGCCCCAAAGCGTTTCGCCACGGCGCACGATGTGTACCGTGGTGCGCGTCGAGCGTCCGTCGACGAGGGCGGCCGCGCGGATGACTTTAACGGGCATCGCAATGCCGCTCGCCGGCACCATCATCTCGAGACCCGCGCTCAGTCTGTCGGACTTCAAGCCATTGATCTCGCGCAGCGCGGCGATGGTCGTGCCGTTGCGCCGCGCCACGCTCGCAACGGTATCGCCGCTGTGCACCTTATAGCGCGCCGTGCGCACGCGTTCCTCCGGGGTGAGCGCCGCCAGCGCGGTTTGAAAGGATTCAGCGGTTTCGACGGGCAGCAGCAGATAGTTGGGTCCTTGCGGGTCCGTCGCCCAGCGGTTGAACGCCGGATTGAGATTGGTGAGTTCCTCGAGATCGACGCCGGCGAGATCGGCCGCGACCGCCAGCTCGATCTGGCCGCCCGTGTCGATGCGGGCGAAGTAGGGTTCGTTCGCGATCGGCTCGAACTCGAGGCCGTAGTCTTCCGGGGTCTTCACCACGCGCGCCATCGCGAGCAACTTCGGCACGTACGCCGTGGTTTCCCTGGGCAGCTTCAGGTGCCAGAAGTCGGTCGGGAGCCCAGCGGCGGCATTGCGATCGATCGCGCGATGCACGCTCACTTCACCGGAATTATAGGCCGCGATGGCGAGCAGCCAGTCGCCGTCGAATTCGTCGTGCAGGAACTGCATGTAGTCGAGCGCGGCGCGCGTTGATTCCAGCACATCGCGCCGCCCGTCATACCACCAGTCCTGCTTCAGTCCGAAGCGTGTGCCCGTGCCCGGAATGAATTGCCACAGGCCGGAGGCGCGGCTGCGCGAATAGGCGAACGGTTCGTAGGCGCTTTCGACGACCGGCAGCAGCGCCAGTTCGAGCGGCATGTCGCGCGCCTCGAGCTCGGTGACGATGTGATAGAGGTAGCGCTCGGAGCGTTGCCAGACCCGGTCGAGATACTGCGGGTGCGAGGCGTACCAGGCGAGCTGGTTGTCGACTTCGCGCTGATCGACATCCTCGAGCTTGAAGCCGGCGCGCAGGCGATCGAATAGATCCGCGTATTGCTCAGGTCCAGCCGTGAGCGGCGCCGGCGGTTGCAGTGCTTCGAGGCGCGCAGCTTCGGCGTCTTCCCGGTTGACCTGTGCGGCGTCGGCAGCCGTCGCCGGGAAGCTGTGCGTGGCGACTTGGGGAGCTGCAGCGGGCGCGGGCGGTGCGTCGCGCAGCGGCGCCTGCGAGCAGGCGGCGAGGATGGATGCGGCGAGGCTCGGGAGCCATACCCAGCTTAGTCGTCTCACTTGGGTCGTCTCATCGAAATTCGTCCTTCCAGCGTCGAATGGTTGCGAATACTTCAATCGGGTCGTCAACGCGATGGCCCGTGTGCTCGCTGGCTGCCTGCCGCACGGCCGGCTGATCGCAACGCAGGAACGGGTTGACTTCGATTTCCAGGGAAAGTGTCGACGGCAGCGTCGGACGGCCTTGCGCCAGCTGCGCCTGTGAATCCACCGCGTAGCGCTGCGCGCACGCGTTCTGCGGCTCGACCGCGAGCGCGAAGCGCAGGTTATTCGCCGTGTATTCATGACCGCAGTAGACGCGGGTTTCGGGCGGTAGCGCCCTGAGCGCTGCGAGCGAGTTCGACATTTGTGTTGCAGTGCCCTCGAACAAGCGCCCACAGCCGGCGCTGAATAATGTATCGCCGCAGAAGAGTACGCCATGACCATGGAACGCCACATGCCCGCGCGTGTGGCCTGGGATGTCGATCACATCGAAGGTGAGACCGAGGTCAGGTAATTCGACGCGGTCGCCGCCGTGCACGGCACGCGTGCGCAGCGGAATCTCCTCGCCGGCTGGACCGATGACCGGCACGTCGTAGCGGGCCTTGAGCGCCGTGACCCCGCCGCAATGGTCGCGGTGATGGTGGGTGACGAGCACGGCCGCGAGCTCGAAGCCGGTGGCTTCGAGATGGGCGAGCACGGGGGCGGCATCGCCCGGGTCCACGACCGCCACCCGATTCTTGGCTACGGTACCGTGGGCGACCCAGATATAGTTGTCGGAGAACGCGCGCAGCGGCGACACGTCCAGCATCGGTTATTGCTCCGGCTTGAGGGAGGCATTGATCGTTTTAGATGTGGCCCTGAATGTAACCCGTAACGCGCGAGAATTGCTATCTTTTTTGTCTCCGCCGACACTTGGTAAATGACGCCCGCAAGCACTCCGGCCGCCTGGCTTCGCACTCCTTTTGGCGAGTGCCTGCTTGCGCAGGAGCGGGCGCTCCTCACCGATGCGCTCGAAGACGTTTTCGGCCTGCATCTGCTGCAGGTGGGAGAGTGGGGCGAGGGCCTGAGTCTCGCGGGGCCGGCCCGGGTGCTGTCAAAGACGCTGTGGGCGCCATCCGCAGGCCACTCAGTGAATGTTTGCTGCGATCCAGCGGCGCTGCCGGCACGCTCCGACTCGATCGACGCCGTGCTGTTGCCGCATACGCTCGAATTCGTCGACGACGCCTACGCGCTCCTGCGCGAACTCGACCGCGTCCTGGTCGCCGAGGGTCAGCTGATCGTGCTCGGCTTCAATGGGCTCGGGCCCTGGTCCTGGCGGCACCGCTTGACGCGGGGTGGCTTCCCGCCGGGGATGCAGCGCTTGCTGCGCGAAGGCCGGGTGCGGGACTGGTTCGCCCTGCTTGACTTTGAAGTCACGCTCGCCAGGCGTTATCTCTTTGCGCCACCGTTCACGCGGCTGCAGTCCGAGCGCGGCCAGCAATTCTTTTCCGGGCTCGGCAAATTGGCGCCGGCGTTCCTCGCGGGTGGTTACCTCCTCAAAGCGCGCAAGCGCGTCTTTGCCATGCGGCGCCCGCGGCTCCGGTGGCGCGAACGCCGCCGGCTCGTGACCCATCTGCCGGAGCCGACCTCGAGCGTGCACAGGTCGCGCTCTTGAGTGAGGTCAAGATCTACACGGACGGCGCTTGCCGCGGCAATCCGGGACCCGGGGGCTGGGCCGCCGTGCTGATGACGCGGGGCACGGAGCGGGAGCTGTCCGGTGCCGAAGCGCACAGCACCAACAATCGCATGGAGCTCACCGCCGCGATTCGCGCGCTCGAGGCCCTCAAGCGGCCCTGTGAGATCGATCTCTACACGGATTCGCAGTACGTCAAGGATGGCATCACCACCTGGATCCTCGACTGGAAGCGCCGCCACTGGCGCACCGCCGACAGGAAGCCGGTGAAGAACGTCGAC
>JBGPLJ010000291.1:0-4734 GCA_041486385.1 Steroidobacteraceae bacterium | reverse complement strand
TTCTCGATTTCTCGAAGATCGAGGCGGGCAAGCTCGACATCGAATCGATCCAGATGAACCTCCCCGGCAACGTCGAGGACCTGGCGGCGATCATGTCGTTCCAGGCCGCATCGAGGAATCTCGAGCTCATCGTCAACGTCGATCCGCGCACGCCCGAGTACGTGATGGGCGATCCGCAGCGCCTGCGCCAGTGCCTGATCAATCTCGTCGGCAATGCGATCAAGTTCACGCGCGCCGGCGAGATCGTCATCGAAGTGACACGGATCGGCGAACGCGAGGGCGAGGCGCTGATGCGCTTCGAAGTGCGCGACACCGGCATGGGCATCGCGCCCGAGATTTTGAAAACGCTGTTTCAGCCGTTCGTCCAGGCCGACTCCTCGACCACGCGGCATTTCGGTGGCTCGGGACTCGGGCTCTCCATCGTGCGGCGGCTCGTCGAGATGATGGGCGGGGAGACCGGGGCCGACAGCGAGCCCGGCAAAGGCTCGGTGTTCTGGTTCACCTTGCCCATGCGGCCGGTCGAGATCGCCAATGTGGAGCCGCACGCGCCGGCCAATCGGGCCGGGCGCAGAATTCTCATCGTCGATGACAACGCGACCAACCGGCGCGTGCTCGGCGCGCAGCTGCGGCACGCCGGCTTCGAAACGACAGTAGCCGCCAGCGCCCGCGAAGCGCTCGACGGCATGCGCGAGGCGGTCGCGGCCAAGCGCCCGATCGACGTCGCACTCCTCGATCTGCAGATGCCCGATCTCGATGGCGCGATGCTGGGCGAACGCATGCGGGCCGACCCGGCGCTTGCGGGCACGCGCGCCGTGCTCCTCACCTCCATCGATCGGCATGGCGACATGCAGCGTTTCGCGGCGCTTGGCTTCGCCGGCTATCTTTCCAAGCCGGTGCGCTCGCGCGAACTCATTTCCCTCATCGACAAGGTGCTGGCGCACGATGCGCGCGACTGGCAGTTGCAGAGCCAGCCGATCGTCACGCGCGGCGCCCTGCGGCAAAACGCCGGCGCCAAGCGCTTCACGGGGCGCGTGCTCGTGGTCGAAGACAACGCGGTCAATCAGAAAGTCGCGCAGCGCTTTCTCGAGCGCATGGGTTGCGAAGTCGACGTGGCGGTGAATGGTGTGGAAGGGGTCGACGCCAGTGCGCGCGTGGCCTACCGCCTCATCCTCATGGACGTGCAGATGCCGGTGATGGACGGCTACTCGGCGACGCACGCCATTCGTGAACGCGAACAGGGCCAGAGCCACGTGCCGATCGTGGCGCTGACCGCGAACGCGATGGCCGGGCAGCTCGAGCGCTGTCTCGAAGCCGGGATGGACGGGCTGCTGACGAAGCCCATCGACATCGAGCAGTTGTGCGAGGTCATGGAACGCTTTGGCCTGCGGGCGGCGCCGGCGGTGGCGGCCCCGGTGCTCGATGACGCGGCGGTGGGGGAGCTCCTCTCCAGACCCGTCGCCAATCCGCCCAGCGAGCCGAGCCCCGCCGTTCCTCGCAAGGATCGAGCCGTCGAATAGCGCAATCGAGTAAAGTTCGATCCATGAAGATCGAACTCGTCGCCGAGGACCTGTGGTTTCCGGAAGGCCCGGTCGCCATGGCCGACGGCTCAATTATTGTTGTGGAGATGCGCCGCCAGACATTGACGCGGGTAACGCCCGATGGCCGCCGGCACACCATCGCGGAGCTCGGCGGCGGTCCGAATGGCACCGCCATCGGCCCGGACGGGGCGGCCTACGTCTGCAACAACGGTGGCGCTTGGGGCTGGCAGCCGGGGGCAGCGCATTTTCCCGGCGATCCACCCGCGGTGTACCACGGCGGTTCGATCCAGCGCGTCGATCTCGCCACCGGGAAATTCACGACGTTGTACGACGCGTGCGACGGCAAACCACTCAATAGCCCGAACGACATCGTGTTCGATTGGACCGGCGGCTTCTGGTTTACCTGCCTCGGCCAATCCGATGGGGAAGTTCGCCGGCTCGGCGCGATCTACTACGCGCGCATCGACGGCAAGAAGATCGTGCGCGCCCGCAGCGGCCTGATATCGCCGAACGGCATCGGGCTCTCGCCGGATGGGCGCGTGGTCTACATGGCGGATTGCATGGTCGGACGCCTGCATGCGTACGATCTCACCGTCCCGGGCGAGATGGCGCCGTCGGATTCCATGGCGGGCGGCCGCGTCATCAACACGCTGCCGGGATTTCAGTGGATCGACAGTCTCGCGGTCGAGGCGAACGGCAACATCTGCGTCGCGACGATCTGGAACGGCGGCATCACCGTCTTCACGCCGACGGGCTCCTACGAACACATCGCATTTCCCGATCCCGTGACCACCAATATCTGCTTCGGCGGCGCGGACATGTGCGACGCGTGGATCACCTGCTCGAGCACCGGCAAGTTGTACCGTTGCCGCTGGCCGCGGCCCGGGCTGAAGCTCGCATTCAATGGCTGACAAGAACAAAGCAATTCTGGGCCGCCTGCTGCTCGTTCTTGCCGCAGCCCTGTTGTGCTCGCGCGCCGGTGCGACGCCGCTCGATCCCGATCAGCAGAAAGGTATTCGCGGCGCGACCTTCGAGGTCGTCTATCCGAAGCCGCTGAAGGATTCGCTGAGCTACGAGAAACCGCTGCCGCTGGAGCTCGTGCCCTTCATCGAACGCACGGACAAGTACTACTCGGTCGGCACGGCGTTCGCGATCGGCGGCAATCGTTACGTCTCGGCGGCGCACGTGATCATGGCCGGCGTCGGCAGCCAGTACGATGCGCCGCTGCTGCGCGAGCCGGGCGGCAAGGTCTATCAGATCGATCAGATCCTGAAGTTCTCGCTCCACGAGGACTTCGTGATGTTCTCGCTCCGGGACGATCCGGCACCACCGCCGTTCGCCGTCAATCCGAAGCCGACGATCAACGAATCGGTGTACGCGGTGGGCAATGCGCTCGGCGAAGGCATCGTCATCCGCGACGGCCTCTATACCTCCGACACGCCGGAAGAACAGGATGGCCGCTGGAAGTGGATCCGTTTTTCCGCCGCGGCTTCGCCCGGCAACAGCGGCGGCCCGCTCCTGGATCACGACGGCAAGGTGATCGGCGTCGTCCTGCGCAAGTCACAGAATGAGAATCTCAATTACGCGGTCGCGATCTCGCAGGTGATCGGTGCGAAGTCGGCGGCCATGGTCGATGTGCGCTACTCGACTCGCTTTCCCACCATGCAGGCGAGCGACACGGCGTCGCTGAAGGCGGAATTTCCGCTCCCCAAGTCGTTCGGAGACTTCGACGACAAGCTCATCGACCTTCTCGAGACGGCCGCCGACAACGACCGCATTGCGTACCTCTCCAAGCACTGGAAAACGATCTTTCCGCAGAACGAAAAGTCGGCGCAGCTCCTGAACTCGCTGTACTTTGCCGAGTTCCCGCACCTGGTCGAAGAGCAGACCGACGGTCTCTGGGATGCCTTCTATCCGGAAGAGCGGCCGCAAGCGGATCTCGGGCACAACGGCTCGGTCGCCGCGGGCACGTTGAGCAACGTGGGGCTCGCGTATCTGCGCAAACCCGACGATGTCACCGCTGCGGCGCTTTACAGCGATTCGAAAGTCTTCATGGACTTCGTGCTGAAAGGCATCGGGCTCACGCGACGGGTGGGACCGGATGCCGTCAAGATCACTTCGCTCGGCAAGGCGCGCAGCGATACGACTTACGTCGATGGCTGGGGACGCAAGTGGCAGCTGCGCGTGTGGTTCATCGAATATAACGACACAGTGGTCGTGACAGCCTCGCTCCCGGTCCCGAGCGGTTACGCGGTGATGTACAACACAGTCCCGACGCGCAATCTCCATTCGACTGTTGAGCTGCAGAAGTCGCTGACAAAATTCATCTATCTCTCCTACTCGGGAACGCTCGCGCAGTGGCACGATTACCTCCTCAACAAGGCGCTGCTGCCGGCAATCTTCTCGACGATCGACATCAGTTTCGACTACGACAAGAGCTTCGCGTACAAGTCGAAGCGCTGCGCGGTGAATTTCACCAAGGATCTGCAGAAGATTTCGGCGACGAGCGGGCTCACGCTCAAGTTCTCATTCTTCGAGGAAGGCGTCCTGGTCGTCTGGGACGTCGCTGCAATCACGATTTCCGATGATGTCAACGGCGACACATGGTTGTCGCTGCTCAGAAATCATCATCCGCCGGGCCTGCTCTCCGACACCTTCAAGAGCGAATGGGACAAGATCGTGAATCGCCGCCATCCCTACACGGGGCTCGCCTATCGAACGGACGGCCGCACGGTGATCGAGTCAACGCTTGGCGCGCCCACCGACGCCAACGCTTACGCCTACACGATGTCGTACTATGTCGCGGGCGAAAAGGACGCCGATTCGATGAAGGCACTCCTCTCGCTACTCGACAAGGGGACGACGATCCTCGAACACTAGTACCTCAATATGCGCCCGTAGCTCAGCTGGATAGAGCACTTGGCTTCGAACCAAGTGGTCGGCGGTTCGAATCCGTCCGGGCGCGCTCTTCAAGAAAAAACGCCCTGCGAAAGCAGGGTGTTTTGCATCAAGCGCCCGGACAACTGAGAACCGCCGAGTATCGGGGGTTCGACAAATTCGCCGGGAGCGAATTTGATCGATCGGTTCGCGCGCTAGTGCGAATCGATCGACCCCAGCGGGGAGGAGCACAGGGATGTGAGGAGTAATCTCGACGGGCGCGCCAATCAAGCAACAAGTCATTGCGCTGTATGCTGGC
>JBGPLJ010000290.1:0-4783 GCA_041486385.1 Steroidobacteraceae bacterium | reverse complement strand
GGTGTCATCTGTGCGGACTTTGATCGCGAACGACAGCTCGATGGGCGCCGGCGCTTCCCTGCGCTGTCCCACCGGGTCATGTAATTCTTTCCACCGGAGTCTTGCCATGCTGCGATCCCTGATGGGTGTCGCTCTTTTCTTATGCTGCGTAAGTGCCAACGCCGCCGAGTTTCAGTTTGCGACTGCCGCCCAAGGCGCGGCGATTCTTACGGCGGACGATGACTA
The DNA here is from genome assembly GCA_041486385.1 of Steroidobacteraceae bacterium. Lineage (GTDB taxonomy): Bacteria > Pseudomonadota > Gammaproteobacteria > Steroidobacterales > Steroidobacteraceae > JBGPLJ01. Next base: position 4,558 of record JBGPLJ010000290.1, on the reverse strand, counting down.
CTTGCTTGCGCTGAGTCCGGCCGATCCGGCGCTGCGCTTGCTGTCGACCCAGCCACAGTCTTTGGCAACGCTCAAGCAGGCGTACGCCGCGCATGTACTCGAGTGGAATGACGCTCAGCGCGCCCGGATCAACGCGGTGCTCGAGCGGCAGCATGCGAAATTCGAGTCGATCGCCCGCTGGTTACCCGCGAAGGTTGAATTCGTGCTGGTCACGAACGACGTCGAAGGAGGCCTGCCGCACACGCGGGCGAACGCGATCATGATGCCAGCGCCTTTCATCGATTCGGACGCCAAGCTCGACGCCGTCGTTGCCCATGAATTGTTTCACGTGCTCTCGCGCAATAACCTGGCGCGCCGTGATGCCCTCTACGCGCTCATCGGGTTTGCGCCTTGTCACGTGATTGAGCCCGCCGACTATGCGGCGCGCCGTATCACCAATCCGGATGCGCCATCGCTCGCGCACTACCTGCCGCTTGACCGTGACACCGGCGAAGGACTCGTGCCGTATCTCTACGCGGCGAGCAACGTGTTCGATCCGGCCGCCGGCGCGCATTTCGAAAATCAGTTCCGCGTCGGGTTCCTGCATGTGAAGGTCACGCAGGCGGATAGCGGACCGCGTTGCAGGGCGTATCCCGGCGATAAAGATCCCATGCTGCCCTTCTCGGCGCACAAGGACGTCATCGAGCAGGCAACGGGTGGCAACACCGGATATCTGATTCACCCGGAGGAGACGCTGGCGGATAACTTCGCACTCCTCATGGTCGGGAGCGAGAAGCCCATTCCGAGCCCGTGGGTCCTTGAAAAGCTTGCCCGGTGGCTCGAGATACCGTCCAATCCAACGCCATGACTGAACCTGCAACAGCTCTTGCCATTGCCGAGAACGTGATGCTGCGGCCTGCGGGCCTCGACGCCTCGCGTCTGACCCGCGTGCTCGGCACAGTCATGGGCCACGCGGTCGACAATGCCGACCTCTACTTTCAGTGGTCGCGCGAGGAGTCCTGGGCGCTCGAGGACGGTATCGTCAAAGAGGGTCATCACAGCATCGAGCAGGGCGTCGGCGTACGCGCGCTCGCCGGCGAGAAAACCGGATTCGCCTATTCGGATGAGATCGCCATGCCTGCCCTTGAGGAAGCTTCGCGTGCAGCCCGCGCGATCGCTTACCAGGGTGGCCAAGGCACGAGCAAAGCGGTGCAGGCCTGGCATGCGCCCGCCACACGGCGCCTGTATCCGACAACCGACCCGTTGATCAGCATGACGGACAGCGACAAGGTCGCGCTCCTTGGCCGCCTCGACGCGGAGGCGCGCCGCATCGACCCCCGCGTAAAGCAGGTGATGGCAAGCATTGTCGGTGTGCACGAGGTGGTGTTGATCGCCGCGAGCGACGGCACTCTCGCGGCCGACGTGCGTCCGCTCGTTCGCTGCAACGTCACAGTCATCGTTGAGCAGAACGGCCGTCGCGAGCAGGGCTACTGTGGCGGCGGCGGACGCTACGGTCTGGATGAATTGCTGGCGGGCGACCGGGCCCTGAGCTTCGTGCGCGAAGCCGTGCGCCAGGCGCTCGTGAATCTCGACGCGGTGCCGGCGCCAGCCGGCGCGATGACCGTTGTGCTGGGACCCGGTTGGCCGGGTGTGCTGCTGCACGAGGCCATCGGTCACGGGCTGGAGGGCGATTTCAATCGCAAGGGCACGTCGGCGTTTACCAACCGCATCGGCCAGCGCGTTGCATCGGAACTCTGCACGGTGGTCGACGACGGCACGATTGCGCAGCGCCGCGGCTCGCTCAACATCGACGACGAAGGCACGCCCACGCAATGCACGACGATGATCGAGAACGGCGTGTTGCGCGGCTACATCCAGGACAAATTGAATGCGCGGCTCATGGGCGTACCGCCCACCGGTAACGGCCGGCGCGAATCCTTTGCGCACGTCGTGCTGCCGCGGATGACCAACACCTACATGCTCCCGGGGCCACACGATCCGCAAGAAATCATCCGTTCCGTCAAGAAGGGCCTGTATGCGGTGAACTTCGGCGGCGGCCAGGTTGACATCACGTCGGGCAAGTTCGTGTTTTCCGCGAGCGAGGCCTATCTCATTGAAAACGGCAAGATCGGTCCGGCCGTGCGCGGCGCGACGCTCATCGGTAACGGACCGGACGTGCTCACCAAGGTCTCGATGGTCGGGACGGACCTCAAGCTCGACGAAGGCGTCGGTACCTGCGGCAAGGATGGCCAGAGCGTGCCCGTCGGCGTCGGCCAGCCCACCCTCAAGGTCGACAGCCTGACCGTCGGCGGCACCGGCTAGCATCTTCTCCCTCTCCCGTGCCAGCGGGAGAGGGCTGGGGTGAGGGGCTGGGGTGAGGGGCTGGGGCGACGCCCCATTCAAACCATCCCCTCGCCACCTCCATCCAAACGACCGTCACGCATTTGGGAGAGGGTTTATGTCCAACGCATCCTGGTACGGCGCCGCTGTCGCGATTCCCTTTGCTGCGATCGCGGCCAATTCCTCATCGGACTATCTACGCCAGCTCGACGCGACCGTTGCAGTGAGCGAACGCAGCATCGTGATCGAGAATCTCATCGGCGACGCCGAGGTGCTGCCCGCGAGCGGCGAGGTAACTCAGATCATGGCCACCATTCATGTGGCGGGCGGTGATGACAAGCTCGCTACGGAAATGGCTCAAAGCATCAAGCTCGAGGCCGACGGCGGACATGTCGTCGTGCGTTATCCGGACGTACACGACATCTGCGCGCTGCCGGGCAAGTCCAGATCAAGCACAAACAGCAACACCCGGTATCTGGGGCGCGCGGTCAGAATCGAAACGGGGACGACGGCCGGGCGCTGCGTCCGGGTCGATCTCGTCGTACGCCTGCCATCGGGTCGTGAGCTGACGCTCAAGAGTCACATCGGTCAAATCGAGGCGCATGACGTCAACGGGAATCTCATGCTCGACACGGGCAGCGGCATCATTACGGTGGCGAAGCATTTGGGCTCACTTGACCTCGACACCGGCTCGGGCGACGTCACTGTGAGCGGCGCGCGCGGCAAGATTCTCATCGATACGGGCTCAGGCGACGTGCAGGTGACGAATGGTATCGGCCGCACGAACGTCGACACGGGCTCAGGCGATGTGAAGCTGTCAGGCAGCCGCGGTGACGTGCATGTCGACACGGGTTCGGGCGATGTGGCGCTGTCGGACTTCGCCGAAGGGACCGATCTCGACATTGACACCGGTAGTGGCGATGCGGTGGTTGACGGCGATCTCTCGCAACTGCGCAGGCTGCGCGTCGACACGGGCAACGGCGACATCAAGGTGCTCACGCATGCCGCCGTGTCCCTCGAATTGGAGGCCGACAGCGGGTCAGGCCGCGTGACCATCGACGTTCCGGGCGCGCACGTGAGACAAACCGAACGCAGCCATGCTGAGGCAACGCTCGGCGAAGGCGGCGGCCGCGGGAAGCTCGACGCCGGCTCGGGTTCGATCGAGTTTCGGCAGGTCCCAGGTCACTAACGAACTGGCCATCGATGAATTTCTGCCGTTACACACCGCGAATCGCGGTGGTGTGGTCGGCCTCCCTTCGCGACACTTGCTGCCGCGGAATGCCAAGGATGGCTGCACGACCCACGTGAGGAGCACGCCGCAAGGCGCCGGGCCCGCCTCGAGCGAATGCGACCTCGCTCAGCGGTGGGCCCGGCCGCCGTCTCCAGCCCGTGAGTCCGGCACTAAGATGGCGGCATGCCCTGATAGCGCGCCTATACGCGCGCGAAGGCGTGCCCACGGGCGCCGTGCTGCTCGTGCCTGCCATGGGAGTGGCACAGGATTACTACGCGCCCATCGCCCGCTGGCTCGCCCTGCTCCGCGAATTGCGTTGAACCATTCAAGCGCGCCACGGCACAAATGTGAGTTCACTCAACATAGACCCGTCTCTATTCGGCGACCTTTGCCCGACTGTGACCTGATCGACGGAGGCTCCGGCGGCACGCCGGTACCTTCACGCCCGCAATTGAAAACGGCAACCTTCATCGTAATCTGAGGAGCGCGTATGTCGAGCGACACAGCAGCCACCGGCCAATTCCAGGTCAATATTCCTGCAGACCTCGTGAACGAGCTGCAGCGCAATCGCGTGCCGCGCCCGAATGGCCTGAAGGTTGACGGCATGAAGCGCGGGCTTCTCGACCGCCTGTTTGGCAGCCTGGACGACGACAAGCAAAAACGCGGCTGATTGCGTCTTCGCAGGGAAAGGGCCGCGGGACAATGTCTGGCGGCCCTTTTCTTATGTAAAACACCGGGCCCATCTCGCGACATTGCCGCGTTAGGTCAAGTCGCGGCTTTTCTTATGGCCGCGGATTTCCTAGCATCTGGGTCCATGGGGATCCGCGCGGTACATCTGGCCAAGCCAGTCTATGAAAGCATGCCCTACGCCTATGCGGGCACGGGCATCGTGCTGATGCTGTTGTCCTACTTCGACGGCCGCGGCTTCTGGTCGAACTTCGTGGCGTTCGTCGGGCTGCTGGCGGTGATCGGCGGCGCCGTGATCTTCCTCAAACGCCGCGACTATCG
>JBGPLJ010000289.1:0-4810 GCA_041486385.1 Steroidobacteraceae bacterium | reverse complement strand
GACCTGCGCGCGATCGTAAGCGAAGTGATCGATCAGGTGCGTGCAACGCTGCCGCCATCCGTTCATCTCCAGGATGCGAGCCTGCCGATGCCTGCCTGGATCCGCGGCGATGCCACCGAGGTGCATCAGGTTGTGATGAACCTTTGCACGAACGCCGTGCAGGCGATGCCTGCCGGCGGCCAACTCAAGGTCGCCCTGGAAGCTCTCGGCATCGGCGAAGAGCGCAGTTTGCGGCAGGGACGCCTGCGTCCGGGAACCTGGTTGCGGCTCGCGGTCGCGGATACCGGCACCGGTCTCGAGAGTTCGCAGCTGCAGCGCATTTTCGAACCGTTCTTTACGACCAAGCGTGAAGGCGCGGGCACAGGCCTCGGCCTTGCCGTCGTACGCAACATTGTGATGCGAATGGGTGGTGCGCTCGATGTCGAAAGCCGTCCCGGATTTGGCGCGTGCTTCTCCGTCTATTGGCCGCACGTGGATCCCCAAGTGAATAATCAGTTGAGCGAGCCGCCGCCGCTCATCCGGGCCGTGCGCGCGCCCGCCCGCCCGGGTCATGGGGAGACCGTGCTCGTCGTCGATGACGAGCCGGAGCTCGTCACCCTCGCCGAAGATCTGCTCGCGATGCTCGGCTACGAGCCGGTCGGGTTCACCGACGCGCGCATGGCGCTAGACGCCTTTCGCAGCAACGCCGCGCGTTTCGACGCGGTCATCACCGATGAGCGCATGGCGACGCTGCGCGGCACGGTTCTGGCGCGCGCGATCCATGGGCAACGCCGCGATGTGCCAATCATCCTGATGACCGGCCATCACGATGCCGATCTCGACGCGCGCGCCGCCGAAGCCGGCGTGGCCGAGATCATTGAAAAGCCGCTACGCGTCCGCTACCTCGAGGCGGCGCTAAACCGGGTGTTGGCCCGGTCGAGCGCGCCCGCGACCGCAACGGGGTAGCGTCGTCGCCAGTATTCCCGGGTCAGTTGCTGGGAGCAGGATTTGGCGCACCCTGCGTGTGCGCGGCATCCCACTTGGCACGCATCTTCTCGTGCATCTGGGCATGTTCGGCCGCGATGCTCTTGAGAATGCCGGGCAACTGCTTTTTCTGATCGGTCGTCAGGAGCGCATATATCTGAGTGCGCATGTCGCTCACGTGCTTGACCATTTGCGCCGCCATTTCCTGGCTTTGCGTCGTTGCCTGCGCGACTACCGTCGCATAGTTCGGATCGTCGGGCAGCGTCGTCTCGAATGTCTGCAGCATTGTGTGCATCTGCTCATGCATCTTCTGCATTTGCGGATGCTCCGCGGCCATGATGCTGTGCACGCTCTGACGCTGGGCGTCCGTGAGGTTCAGTTGCTTCAGTGCGGGACCGAAACCGCCAAACATCTCCCCGGGTCCGGACCCAAAGTCGCCATGCATGCCGCCATGGTGGCCATGGCCCTGCCAGGAACCTTCGTCCCCGGTATGGGCCCACGCGACGCCTGCATAGGCTGCAACAATCGTTGCGCCTGCGACAAGTCCCCAAAGAATACTGCGGGTCGGTTTCATTCGGCTCTCCTACTCTTGGATGGTAAATGGGGGGTAAATGGGTTTGGCACAGAGGTGTGGATGCAGCACCTTGCAATAGCGTCGCACAGGCAAGGCCGTAACAGCTGTCCTTGCACGTTTCATCTGAAACTTAATGGAGCGCCTTCGAAATCAAGTCGTAGCGGGTCGCGGCCAGACTTCTCTCCACGGTCAGCAGTCACTTGAAAAGGAGCCGCGGCCATGATCAGAAAATTCGCAATACCGGTCACCCTCGCAAGTCTTGTCAGCGCTCACAGCATCGTCGCCCACGCGAACGAGGGTCGGTGGACGACGACCGTATGGGCAGGTCCGGTGTTTACGCCTGAAGGGACGATGTACGGCGGCGGCTCTGCTGATATTGCAGATCTCGGCACACTCGATCCCAGCCTTGCGGATTCGTCCGGATCCATCACCGCGAATCACTTGTCCTTTGGCAAGGTGTTTCGCACCGGCGCGGCACTTGGCGCCGAGATGACCTATGGCGCAAGCCAGCAATTCGAGCCCTTCGTACGCTTGAGCTACTCGCGACTCGGCGGTGACAACCTGACGCTGGGCGAGATCACGTCGGCGTCGGTCGCGACGCCCGCGAAGATCAGCGCCAACTTCGACTCGCTCAACTCATCGTCGCTGGTGGTGGGCGCGCGGTATTTTTTTCAAAACGCGAGCGCCCTTGAGCCTTTCGTCTCGGGCTATGTCGGCGTTAATCACACTGACACGTTGTACGCGGATATTGCTGTCCCCGATCTTGCCGTGCGCGAGGATCGGCGCGAGCTGATACCGAACGCAACGCACTTCGCGGCCGGGATCGATACCGGCGTGAGCTATGCCCTCGGCGACAGCGCGTCCCTGCGTTTCTCGGTCGGCGCGGATCGGGTGGCGACGCACCGCGCGACGACCGCGGCATTCGACTCGCTCGGCATCGATGGCGCGCGATTGAGTGAGCGGCGCTGGACGATTCCAGCCGCGCTCGGTGTGACCTATCGATTCTGACCAAGTTTGTCCGGCGCGTCCGGCGGCGCGACACTGGGTAGCTCCCCCTCCCAGCTTGTGATCTCCCGGTCGCCGACGTGCCGGACAACCCTCACCAGGAGAAGTCCGCGATGGCATTGGAAATAGGAGACCTGCAGTGGCGGGCGGCGGTACTCGCTGTTCATACGGCTCAATCTCACTATCTCGAACTCATGAAGGCGGTCGATGCCAACGAGCGCGACGTCGATCTGGCCTGGCTTGCGCTCTGGAAAGCCGAGCAACGCCGGGACGATATTCTCTGCGGCGCAACCGCACGCTAGCTCTGATTCCTCGGAACGCCGGCCACTTTTGACAGTCGGACTCCCCGGCCGTGACAATGCGGCCCCCTCTTTATCCATGGAACTACGGAGTCCGATGAAAACTCTTGCTGTGTCCTGTCTTCTTGTGGCGACACTCACCGGGTCGGTCGCGAGCTTTGCGGATGAAACAGCGGCGAAGCCCGCCGCTGCGGCCGCTGCCGCCGCTCCTGCTGCGACTGCAGCTCCCGCCGCCAACGCGGCCCCGGCAGCGAAGGTTGCGCCGGCCCCGGCCGCCGCGCCCAAACCCTCCACCGGCCCGCTGACCAATGCGGAAGCGAGTTATCGCATCGGTCTGTCACTCGGCGAACAACTGAGGCATGCCGGCATCGCGCCCGCCGCGCTCAACGCAGATGAGCTCGCGCGCGGCGTGAAGGATGCTGTTAAAGGCGGCCGTCTCACTCCCGAGGAAGGCAAGCGGTTGAATGACTGGGTGCTCGCGGGCGTGACGGTTATCGCGGACAAGAACCACGCAGCGGCGAAGGCATTCCTCGACAAGAACGGCAAACTGCCGGGTGTCGTGACGACGGCGTCGGGCCTTGAGTACCAGATTGTCACGCCGGGCAAGGGCGCGTCTCCAGGCCCAACCGATGAAGTGAGCGTGCAGTACCGCGGCACGACGCTCGACGGCAAGGAATTCGACAGCTCGTACAAGCGCGGTCAGCCCGCGACGTTCCCCGTGAATGGCGTCATCAAAGGCTGGCAGGAAGCGCTCGTCCTCATGCAGCCGGGCGCGAAGTGGAAGCTCTTTGTTCCGCCGGCACTCGCCTACGACCTGAAGACGCCGACGCCGATGATTCCGCCAGGTTCGGCGCTCATCTTCGAGGTTGAGCTCCTCAGCATCAGCGCGAAGCCCGCGCAGCAAAACTAGTTCGTGCCGGTCAGGCTTGATTCGAGCCTGGCCGGCTATCGCGCTCGTTTGTCATAACTGCGGACGCCGTCAAGTACGGACAGCCACGATCTTGCGACGGTAATATCGATCTGCTCCAATAGACGAAGGGAATAAGAATAAATCCGGCGCATTGGAAGGCCGTATGACCGCGCTGCGGCAGTTCACTTTCAGAGGGTTGATGACGGAGTCAGAGCGTGCGCTCTGGCGGACGGATTCGTTGCCCGCTTACTACCGCAGTCCGGTCTGTCAGCTGCTCGACGACGGTCGGCAGTACCACTTGTGGGAGGTTTCCCACGCACGCTTGATGCAGCAAGTCGCACGCGGGGCCCATCCCGTAGGTCAGGCATTGGCGCTGCGGGCAACGAGTCTGAGTCTCATTCATCGCCGTGGCCTGTTCGACTATCTGCGCAACCACGGAGTGCATGGCAAGGTGCGCGAAGGACTTTTCGAGGCGTTCTACGGACCGATCGACTACCGCGCCGCAGTTTTGACGGAGCATCGGCAATTCGTGCTGGCTGCGTCGAGCGGCTATTGCTCCGACGTCCTCGTGGGGTCCATTCATGATGGCGACGGCGCGCGCCTGATCGAACACTACGCGAGGCTTTACCGCGACTACTTCGAAGTGTTCGGCTTCTTTGTCACGGCCGAGAGGACCGGCGAAGCTGATGTTGCCCGTGCCCTCAAGCCGATCATGCTGAGGCGGCGCACGGACGTCGCCCGGTTGCGCGATACTATTCTTGCGCCACCCCGGCATGGCCATCTGAGCGGGCGCCGGTCACATCATCTGGCCGCGGCGGCAGCTTAGTCCGCCGCCACCGCGCGGCTTGCTGCCCACGTTCGCAGCGCGCTCACCTGCTCGCTCATGACGATCGAGAGTGGACGAGTCGCATCCAGCTCTTCGGCGATATGTCGCGCGCACACCGCTTCCATGCGCGCGCGGGCGCTGTAGAGGGCCGCAACCACCGCCTGTTCGAGCTCGGCGCCCGAGAACCCCTCCGAGCGGGCGACGAGACCGCCAAGTTCCTGCGCGTCGAGCTT
>JBGPLJ010000288.1:0-4815 GCA_041486385.1 Steroidobacteraceae bacterium | reverse complement strand
CATTTGAGCGACAGTGCGACGCTTGAGTTCAACCTGCACTATGTAAAGGACAAGTCGGAAAACCAGGCGCCAGCGGCCTTCAACGGCGAGGAGATTGGCCTGCCAACCGTCGCGTTCGCTCCGCACAACCCGCTGCAGAACTACACGAGCGACCTCGTGACGCTGACCTCGACGCCGCCCTGGTTCGCGGGACACGACGCGACCGAAGCGGACTGGAGCAATTCCTACACGAGCGTCATCACGGGTACCACCTGGAATATCCGGCCGAAACGCGACAACGAGTTGAAGGGCGCCTCCGTGCGGCTCTCCTGGGATTTCGATGGCGTGAACCTGACGTCGCTCACGGGCTACGACAAGTTCGATCGCGTCGAAGCCTTCGAAGGCGACGGCGGCAGCTTCATCGATACCTCGAACATCAACACCACGAACATCAATGTATTTTCCGAGGAGCTGCGCTTCTCCGGCAAGACCGACCGGCTGCTGTGGATTGTGGGTCTTTACTATTCGAAAGACAACCTCGACGAGATCTATCACTTCTTCATGGCGGATTCGGTGTACGGCAACGCCTCGATCCCGTGGGACGTGCTGCCATTCGAGCTCGCGCCGATCCTGGAGCTCGACACGAAGTACAAGCAGCACTCGGATTCCAAGGGGGTCTTCGGCCATGTCGAATGGTCCATGACGGATCGCTGGAAGCTGACGGCGGGCCTGCGCTACACCGACGAATCGCGCGACTGGACGGGCTGCACCTTCTCGGCGTCCGACAACAGCCTCGGCAATTTCGAGAACGTGCTGTTCGGCTCGACCTTGCAGGCCGGCGACTGCGGCACCATCGACGACGACCCGAATTCACCGACGTATATCTTCAACACGCTCGGCACGCCGCAGGTCAACGACTCCTTCCACGTTTTCACGGACTCGATCAATACGAAAAAATGGATGGGCAAGCTCGGCGTCGACTACCGGCCGAACGAGGACACGCTCGTCTATGCCATAGTGTCGCATGGCTTCAAGTCCGGCGGCTTCAACGGCGCCGCGTCGAACACGACTCAGCAGCTCGAGCCCTATGGGCCCGAGCAGCTGACCGCGTACGAGGTCGGCACGAAGCTCACGCTCCTCGAACGCAAGATGCAGCTGAACACGGCCGTCTTCTACTACGACTATCGCGACAAACAAGAAGCGGACGCTGCTGTAACCTTCGTCGGCAATATTTCGGGCCTCACCAACGTGCCGAAGTCGCGCGTCGACGGCGCGGAGCTCGAGTGGCAGTGGGCACCGACCGCCGGCCTCAATCTCGGCGCCGCACTCACGTATCTTGAAACGAAAGTGCTCGAGTGGCAGGCGACGGATCCTTTCTTGAGCGTATGGCCGGATGTCGTCACGTTCGACGCCTCGGGCACAGAGCTGCCGCAGGCGCCCAAGTGGTCGTACAACGGCTTTGCCAGTTATCGCTGGCCTGTGAGCAACAGCCTCTACCTGCAGCTCGGCGCCGATTTCAACCACACCGGTACGACGAGCGGCGGCGCGAACGCGTTTGCCTTCGCGACCAAGGCGTACACGCTCGTCAACGCGCGCCTCGAACTCGGTGACGCGAACGGCAAATGGAGCGCGCAGCTCTGGAGTCGCAACCTGACGGATGAGTTCTATTACCCGTCGGCTTTCGTAGCGAACGGTCCGTTCGTGCGCATGGCCGGAATGCCGCGCACTGTCGGCATCTCGCTCGACTATCACTGGTGAGTGGTCTCGTGAGCGGCGCAACGATGAATTGTCTGTTAGCGAGCAGCCTGATCGGCGCAATGGCGGTCGTTACGTTGATGCCGGTCAGATCAAGTGCGACCGATACGCCTGCGCCCGCTCGTGCAGCCGTCGATCTGATCCTCACGCACGCGCATATCAAAACATCCACCGGCTGGGCCGAAGCGCTCGCCGTGCGTGGTGCGGTCATCGTCGCAGTCGGCGATGTCAAGTCCGTCGAAGCCCTGCGCACGGGCGGAACCCGTGTGCTCGATCTCGGCGGCGAGACTGTTCTACCGGGCCTGCACGACGTGCATGTTCATCCCATCTATGGAGGGCTCAGCGAACACAGATGCCGGATCGCGCAAGGCTCGACGCTGAAGGAAACACAGGAAGGAGTGCGGGCCTGCACGAAGAGCGCGGCGGCCGACGCGTGGATCACTGGCGGACAGTGGGACGCCTCCGCATTGGGGCGCATCCCGAGCCGCACAGCGCTTGACGCTGTGGCGCCGAAGAACCCGGTGTATCTCGAAGACACGAGCGGACACAGTGTCTGGGTGAACTCGAAGGCGCTCGCGCTCGCGGGCGTCACGCGCCTGACGCCGAATCCGCCGGGCGGCATCATCGAGCGCGACGCGGCGGGCGTTCCGACCGGCATCCTGCGCGAATCCGCCGTCGATCTCGTCTTTCATCACGTGCCGGGCCCTGCGCAACAGGAAGTCAATGACGCGCTGGCGTGGTCGCTGAAGACGATGCTCTCGTTCGGCATCACCTCTTTCACCGAAGCGGCCGTTGGATTTTCAGCTGGCGCGGAAAAGGAACTTCGAGCCTACACCGCGCTCGCGGACGCGGGCATCCTCAAGCAGCGCGTTCGGTTGTGCCTCACGTGGTCGCCCGACGAACAGTTCGAAGCCGTGCTTGCGTCACGCAATCAGTTCGCCCGCGACCGTGTTTCGCCCGATTGCGTGAAGATCTTTCTCGACGGCGTGCCGACGGACAGCCACACCGCCGCGATGCTCGAGCCCTACCAGGGCACGATTCCGGGGCGAACCGATGAAGCGGCCCGGATGGGTTTGCTCATGGTCGAGCAATCGAAACTCAACGAAGCCGTCACGCGGTTTGACCGCATGGGTCTGACGGTGAAGTTCCACGCTGCCGGCGATGCGGCAGTTCGCGCGGGCCTCACCGCCATCGAAGCCGCGCGCAAGGCAAACGGCTTCAGTGCCCAGATGCATAACGTGGGTCACTGCACCTTCGTTTCGAAGGAGGACATCGCGCGGGCGCGCGCCATCGCCGCGACTTTCGAGGTCTCTCCCTATCTATGGGGTCCGACCCCGATCAATGACGACATCACGGCCGCTGTCGGGCCCGAGATCATCCAGCGCGTCTGGCCGGTGCGGGAAATGATCGAATCCGGGGCGCTTGTCGTACCGGGATCCGATTGGTCGGTGGTGCCTTCGGTGAGCCCCTGGATCGGCATGGAGACGCTTGTCACGCGCGAGAAGCCGGGCGGCAGCGACCAAACATTTGGAAAATCCGAAGCGATCTCGCTCGATCAGGCCTTCGATCTCTTTACCGTCAATGCGGCGCGCCAGGAGGGCAGGGCGGATCGCATCGGGCGCATCGAGATCGGGATGCTCGCCGATTTCATCGTGATCGACCGGAATCCCTTCGACGTGCCTGTGCGTGAGGTGCACTCGACGAAAGTGAAGATGACTTTCATCAATGGTGATCTCGTGTACGACGCTTCATCCGAGGCGAGCCCAGCCGCTACGTCTGCGAACCGAAACAATCAGTGGCTAATGGTCGTGAAGACGATCAGCACGGATCCAGCGCGCGAAGCGCAGTTCAACGAGTGGTACGACAAGATCGACGTGCCCGACGTGCTCGAAGTGCCGGGCTACATGCGTGCCCGTCGCGGCGTGAAGACTGCCGTCGACGGCGACCCTGACGATGGCAAGTACATTGCGCTCTACAACATGGAAGGCCCGTCGATCGACAAGATCATCATCGATATGCTGATGGCGACTCTCAAGATGAGCCAGCACGGCCGCTCGACTGATTTGCTGAAGGTTGTCGAGCGTGTCTATTACCGCGAATACTCGCCGCCGGTCGAGGCGCCCAAGGCCACGACGGCCGGCGCCCAGAGCTATCTCTACGTCGTGCGCACGAACTCAAGCGCCGATGCCTCATCCGACGCCGCATTCAACGCATGGTATGACCACATGTATCTGCCCGCCATGCTCGCGACTGATGGCGCCACCCGCGCAACGCGCTACGAGCTCTATCGCGTATTGATGTTCGAGCCGAAGGCAGTGCCGCGCTATCTGACCGTTTTCGAAATCCAGGCAAATTCAGCCAATGATGCGCGAGGACGGCTCGAGAGCATCGTAGGCCGGTTGCGCAGTCAGCCCAACACACCTGCCGGATTCCTCGCCGGCGATGAGCATCTGTACCTGAAAATCAACGACATCAAACGCACTGCCGCGACTGCGCCATGACAGGTATGCGATCGCTTCTAGTCGCACTCGCCTGCTATGTCGCGCACGGCTCACTGGCGGCGGACGTCAAGGTCGATGTCTTTGCGGGCGACTTCGCCTCGGTGAATTCGTTCGTCTTCTCCAATGGCAAGTCGCTGATAGTCCTCGACACGCAGCGCAAAACCTGGGAAGCCAAAAAACTCGCGGACCTCATCCGGGCCAAGCACCTGCCATTGACTTATATCCTTATCAGCCATGGCCACACGGATCACTTCACGGTCATGGCGTGGTTGCACGAGCAGTTCCCGGAAGCGCAGATCGTCGTGGCGAATGAAGCGATCCGGCGGGACATCAAGAACTATGCGATCTACATGGACACCGGCGGGCAAACGGGTGCGGAACCCGCATTGGAGCCCGCGCTCCGGCCAAAATCGCCGGAGAACCCTTCGGGATTCGATTACGAGAATTCGATCCACGTGCTCGCCGGAAATACGTTGACGCTCAACGGCGGTGGCACGCTTGAGCTAACGACTGACTACCCGCCGGCCGAAGCTCCGCACATGACCACCGTCTACAGCCGGGAATTGAATGCGCTCTTTCT
>JBGPLJ010000287.1:0-4824 GCA_041486385.1 Steroidobacteraceae bacterium | reverse complement strand
GTGCCCATCAGCGCGATCGTGTTCGGCGGTCGCCGCCGCGAACTCACCCCCCTCGTGATGCAGGCGCGAAATTGGGCCCACGGCGTACTGGTTGGTGCAGCAATGGGTTCCGAGACGACGGCCGCAGCCGTCGGCGACGTGGGCGTCGTGCGGCGCGACCCGATGGCGATGAAACCCTTCTGCGGCTACAACTTTGGCGACTATTGGAGCCACTGGCTCTCCTTCGATCAGCGCGCCAGTCACCTGCCGAAGATATTTCACGTCAACTGGTTCCGTCAGGACCGCAATGGCAAGTATCTGTGGCCGGGATTTGGCGACAATCTGCGCGTGCTGCGCTGGATGATCGATCGTTGCAGCGGTCAGGCGGGCGCACGTGAAACACCGATCGGCTGGCTGCCGAACGCCGCGGATCTCGATCTCACGGGCACGAATATCAAGCCCGAGGCGATGAGCGAGCTATTGAAGGTGGACCCGGCGCTGTGGCGCGCGGAACTCGAGGACATCGGCAGCTACCTCGAGACGTTTGGCGAGCGCCTGCCGAAGCGTCTCCTCGCCGAACATCGTGCGCAGCTCGATCGGCTCGGCAGCTGATCGCAAGCGGCGCTCACTCTTCGCAGGTGAAGCGAATGACCTGCGGCGAGTTGGCTTCGGGCGCCTTGCCGAGGCCGATGAATCCTTCGCCCTTCAACTGCATGCTGTCCCGGCGCACGAATGCCTCTTCGCCGTCAGCCGACTGCACGAACGTGCCGTTCGTGCTCTGATCGATCAGCACGAACTTCGCGCGGTTCACTTCGATGCGCGCATGCAGCCGCGAAATGAGATTGCCCTTGATGACGATGTCGTTGTCTTCCGCGCGGCCGATGGAGATCTGCGGCCGGCCTTCATCGACAGTGAGCTCCTGCCCCTGAAATCGCAGGCGCAGGCGCGAAGTCTTCTTGGTCTCGCGTCCGGCCCCAGCCTGAATGGCGATCGCGGGCAGCATGCTGGTGACGTCCTCCGTCTGCCACAGCACCTCGAACAGCGCGACCTCGCTCGACTTGCCCTTGAGCGTCGCGATGTCGATCTGGCGCACTGAAGCGCGCCACTCGGGTGAGAGCTTTTCCACCATGGTGGTGGTCGTCATGATCTGGCCGGCCTTGGCCTGACTCGTCATGCGATTGGCGGTATGCACGGCCGAGCCGAACACGTCGCGATTCTCGAGCACGACGGGACCAAAGTGACAGCCGATCCGGATCGCGACCGGTGAGCCATCCACCGTAAGTTCGGGGTGCGTCGTTATCTGATGCTGCATCTGGGCCGCGGCGTTCAACGCGTCATCCGCCGTGGGAAAAGTCGCCATGACTTCATCGCCCATGGTCTTGATGACCGTGCCGCTGTGGGCATCGGTGGCGCCACGCATGATTTCGATGCACATCGCCACCATGTCGCGCGCTTTGAGATCGCCCATCTGCTCGTAGAGCTTGGTGCTCCCGACGACGTCGGCAAACAGAATAGCGAGCTCGATGTCTTTGCCCATGGTGCGCCGATGAAATTAAAGACCCGATTGGCCCTGGTTGACGGACGGCAGTCCTTTGCACTGCGGAAAGTATACGAGATGACGCACCCGCCGGATACCCGCACCACCCGTAACCACGGTCCGCCGGCGTCGCCAGGCCTGGCGACAAATGGTCGTTTTTGTGCCGATTTCCCGCATTTTTTAGGCCAGATGCGCCCGTCCCATCGACCCGGACCGTCTGGCTAGGTTCCCGTCGGCGGCAGCGGGTCGATTGAGCGCATGCGATCGCGCGCGCGTACCAGGAGTTCGGCGCCCGCCCCCGGCTTGCGCGCGCATTCGGTGAAATAGCGACGCCAGGAGCGCGCCCCGCCGCGGCCCGCGAAGAGTCCGAGAAAGTGCCGCGTAATTGCGCTCAGCGGATCACCCGCTGCGCAGCGCTCAACCACGTACGGGATCAGGCGGTCCATGATTTCGGCCGGCGTCGGCGCTTGCCAGCTCCCCTCTCCATAGATTCGTCCCTGCAACTGCGAGAGCACGTAGGGATTGTGGTACGCCTCCCGACCCAGCATCACGCCATCGACACGTTCGAGTGCAGCCACGACTTCGTCCGCTTGGCGCAGGCCGCCATTCAGAATGATCGTCAAGTCCGGTCGCTCGCGCTTCAGGCGCTCCACGTAGTCATGGCGCAACGGCGGGATCTCGCGGTTCTGCTTCGGGCTGAGCCCTTTCAGGATCGCCTTGCGCGCGTGCACGATGAAGACGCGCGCACCGGCCGCGGCGACGACATCGACGAAGTTCGCGAGATAGGAATACTCATCGTGGTCATCGATACCGATGCGGCATTTCACGGTGACGGGAATTGCGACCGCCGCTTGCATCGCTTCGACGCAACGCGCGACCAGCGCTGGCTCGGCCATGAGGCACGCGCCAAACGCGCCGGATTGGACGCGCTCGCTCGGGCAACCCACATTCAAGTTGATTTCATCGTAGCCCGCCTCGGCGCCGTAGCGCGCCGCGGCGGCCAGTTGCCCGGATTCCGAGCCGCCGAGCTGCAGCGCCACGGGATGCTCGGCCGCGTCAAATGCCAGCAGCCGCTCGCGGCGACCGCGCACGATTGCGGCCGCGGTGATCATCTCCGTGTAAAGCAGCACCCGCGGCGAAAACTGGCGTAGAAAGAATCGGCAGTGCCGATCGGTCCAATCCATCATGGGGGCTACGGACAAGCGCCGGTCAGCCAGGGCATCGCGCGCCGCGCATGCCGCGCCTGTCTCTTCCATGTCATTCATGCAGGTCTCTTCGCCGTAGTAGCGCCCATCAGCGACAATTTAGCAGCTGCCGTGACCTTGCCACAGCCGCAGATGCCTTAGGAGGGCGAAGTTGTTTGCGGCGTCAGGCGTCGAGCCCGGCCGAGGTTTCCGCGATCAGCCAGTCCACCACCGCATTCAATGCCTCGCGTTCGCTAGCGCCCTGCCCGCGCGCGGCGTCATACACGCCGACCTGGCGATGAGCGCTCGTTCCGCGCCGCAGAATTTCGCGCAGGTGAACGATTTCCCGCACGCAGCCCATGGTCTCGGCGTCCTCGTGGACATGCTCGATCAATTCCTCGAGGAGATCCGGAAACGGCACCAGGCTCCCGCGCGCGAGATCCAGCAGGCCTTCGTCGTAGCTGTAGCGCATGGCGCGCCAGCGATTCTCGGCGACCAGCATGTCCGGATACACCCGCCAGCGCTGATTCCTGCGACGCAACCGGTACAACATGCGCAGCAGACACACGACGAGCGATGCCAGCGCGATGGAGTCGTCGATGCTCGTGCAGCAATCCATGATGCGGGTCTCGAGCGTCGGGTAGCGCCAGCTCGGCCGCAAGTCCCACCAGATTTTCGAAGTGTCCTGAATGAGTCCGTTGGTGATCAGCGTATTGATGTGACGCTGGTACTCGGCGTAGCTCGCGAAGTGCTCCGGCAGCCCGGTGCGCGGCAGGGCATTGAAGACCGTGAGCCGGAAGGACTTGAGCCCGGTGTGCTCGCCCTCCCAAAAGGGCGAGGAACAGGACATCGCAAGGAGATGCGGGAGAAAGTAGGACAGCTGGCTCATCAGGTCGATGCGCAGCTCGTCGTCGTCGATGCCGACATGCACATGCATGCCGCAGATCACCATGCGCCGCGCCGCGGCCTGCATTTCCTTGGCAAGCGCGAAGTACCGATCCTTGTCCGTGTGGCGCTGCTTCACTGCGCGCGCGAACGGATGCGTCGACGCGGCGATGGGCGCGAGCCCGTGACGTTTCGACACCTGCACGATGATGCCACGCAGCCGCCCGAGATCGGCGCGGGCCTCCTGCATCGTGCGGCATACGCGCGTGCCAACCTCGATCTGTGAGCGCAGGAATTCGGGGCTGATCTGACCACCACCCAACTCCGTGCACTCCTCCAGGAGCGCCGCGGGCGGATCGGAATCGAGGTCACGCGTGGAGCGATCGACGAGGAGGTACTCCTCTTCGATACCGACCGTGAACGAGGGCTCTTTGATCGTCATGTCGTCCCCTCTTCTTATTATGCCGCCGGTTATGCCGGCGGCTAGGGTAGCTTCACCCGATGCAGTCCTTCGTCCTCAATGAGCTTGCGCACCGGCGGCCCGATGATATCCGTCCAGCGCTCGACACCGTGCGCGTCCAGCAGCAGGTCCTGGCGCAGCTCGAGACACAAGTGCGGCAGGCCGGTGCTCTCGGCATGCCGGTCCACAGTGTAATCCGCCGGATGACGGCCGGAATACGGGAGATTGTCGCCGACGAAAATATCCGGCCGCGCGCCGAGGGCCGTGAGCATGGGCACCGCCATGCGCGGATCCTCATCCCACAGCACACCCACATGCCACGGACGCTGTGTGCCGTTCATGGCCGGCGTGAAGCTGTGAATCGATATGAAAGCGGGAACGATTCCGCGACGCTCGAAGGGCTCGAGGTGCCGATCGATCGCCTCGTGGTACGGCGCATGACATGAACGCACGCGCTCGGCGCGCGCACGCGCGTCAATTCCGACATTGCCCGGGATCGTCTGGCCGTCGCTCTCGGCGAGGATGAGCGTCGCGTCGTCGAGACGTCGATTGCAATCGATCACGAGGCGCGAAAAACCGGCCAGCACCGCCGGTGCGTCGAGGTAACGGGCGAGGCTCCGCGCGAGGTCCGCGGCCCCAATATCCCAGGCAATATGGCGTTCGAGCGCCGCCGCAGGCAAGCCAAGAGACCCGAGCACGGAGGGAATGGCCCGGCTCGCGTGATCGCAAACGATCAGGGCAGGCGCGCGACCTGCGGTATTGAACGATGTAAACGCCGG
>JBGPLJ010000286.1:0-4828 GCA_041486385.1 Steroidobacteraceae bacterium | reverse complement strand
GTCGAGGAACGTGATGACGCCCTTTGGCGTTTCGACGTGATAGGCGCCGATGTGCTGCGTGATGCCGCCCGCTTCGCCCGCCGCCACCTTGGTGCGCCGGATATAGTCGAGGAGCGATGTCTTGCCGTGATCAACGTGTCCCATCACCGTCACGACCGGAGGCCGCGGCAGGAGCTCGCCCTGTTCTTCGACGCCACTCTCGAGATCGGATTCGACGGCGTTCTCGCGCATGACCTTGGCGGTGTGACCGAGCTCCTCGATCACCAGCACCGCGGTATCGGTGTCGATCGGCTGATTGATGGTCGCCATGACGCCCATGTTCATCAGAATCTTGATGACCTCGCTGCCCTTGACGGCCATCTTTTGCGCGAGCTCGGCGACCGTGGTGGTCTCGCCCACGGCGACTTCGCGTTTGACGGGCGCTGTCGGCAATTCAAAGGCGTGTCGCGCATCGACGTTGACAGCGACATTGCGCCGCCGCTCTTTCTTCTTCTTGTGCCGCGCGGAGAGTCCTCCGGCGACGTGCAGTTCCTGTCGGCCGTATTTCGTGCCGCGCTCGTCCGCTTCTTCTTCGGCTGCGGTGCGGACATGAGCCGCCTTCGGCCGCGCCGCGTCGTCTTTCTCTTTGCGCCGCCGCTCGGCTTCCTCTTTCTCGCGCGCTTCCGCCTGCCTGCGGACCTCATCGTCCTGTGCACGCTTGCGGCTTTCCTCGTCGGCGCGCCGGCGATTCTCCTCATCGAGGCGCTCGCGCTCCCGGCGTTCGCCGTCACGGCGTTCCTGCTCGACTCGCTCGGCTTCGAGCCTGACGGCGTCAACGGATTCGCGCTGCTTGTCGATTTCGACCTGATGCTGGCGCACCTGCTCCTCGAGCACATCGCGCTTCACATAGGTGCGCTGGCGGCGTACTTCCACGTTGACGGTGCGCGCCCGGCCCTGTGTGCTCGCAAGCTTCAGCTCGGTTTGCGACTTGCGCCTCAGGGTGATCTTGCGCGGGGCGCTGCCGGTATCTTCTTCGGCAAGGCCGTGGCTGCGTCGCAGGTGCGACAGCAACTCCATCTTGGCTTCGTCCGTGATGGTGTCGTGTTCGCCGGCAACCTTGATGCCGGCCTGATCGAGCTGCGCCAACAGCCGCTCAACCGGGACCTTGAGCACATCGGCAAACTGCGTAACGGTAACTTCTGCCATGGGCGCTCCTTAAGACCTTAAACCTGCCGTTCCGCAGCTTCGAACCAATGGGCCCGCGCCTTCATGATCAGCGTGCCGGCGCGTTCCGCGTCCATGCCCTCGATCACGAGCAGTTCATCGACCGCCTGATCCGCGAGGTCATCGCGCGTGCGAATGCCGGCCCGAGCGAGCTTCAATGCGAGATCCGGACTCATGCCTTCGAGCATCAGGAGGTCATCCGCGGGCAGCGACTGCTCCACCGATTCCTCGCTCGCGATCGCCTGCGTCAAGAGCACGTCGCGCGCGCGGTTGCGCAGTTCCTTCACGATCTCGTCGTCGAATTCCTCGATCGAGGCGAGTTCGCTCGCGGGGACGTAGGCCACTTCCTCGATGGTCGAAAAACCTTCCTGCACGAGAATGGTCGCGACGTCCTCGTCGACATCGAGCGACTTCTTGAAGGTCTCGACCAGGAGCTTCGATTCGGACTCGCTCTTCGCTTCGGCCGCGGTCTCCGTCATGACATTGAGATCCCAGCCCGTGAGCTCGCTCGCAAGGCGGATGTTCTGGCCGCCGCGGCCGATGGCCTGCGACAGCTTGTCCTCGGCCACCGCGATATCCATGCTGTGGCGATCTTCATCCACGACGATCGACGTCACTTCCGCGGGCGACATCGCGTTGATCACGAACTGCGCCGCATTCTCGTTGTGCGGAATGATGTCGACGCGCTCGCCCGCGATTTCGTTGGAGACTGCCTGGACGCGCGAACCGCGCATGCCGACGCAGGCTCCGACCGGATCGATGCGCGGATCGTTGCTCTTGACCGCGATCTTGGCGCGCACGCCCGCATCGCGCGCGGCGCCGAGAATATTGATGAGGCCCTGGCCGACTTCCGGTACTTCGAGCTTGAAGAGCTCGATCAGAAACTCAGGCGCGGTGCGCGTCAGAAAGAGCTGCGGACCCCGTGGCTCCGACCGGACTTCCTTGAGGTATGCCTTGATGCGGTCCTGGGAACGGACCGGTTCGCGCGGAATCATCTGCTCGCGCGCAATGAAGCCTTCGGCGTTGCCGCCGAGGTCGACAAAGATGCCGTTGCGGTCAACGCGCTTGACGATGCCGCTCACGAGCGTCCCGACGCGATCCTTGTATTCCTCGACTACCTGCGCGCGCTCGGCCTCGCGCACCTTTTGCACGATGACTTGCTTGGCCTGCTGCGCGGCAATGCGGCCAAACGCCTCCGACGCGATCGGCTCTTCCACGTAGCCACCCGGCTCGACGTTCGCGTCCATGTCGCGCGCGTCGTCCATGCGCAGCTCACGCTCCGGAAATTCGAGCTCGGTCGAATCGTCTGCGAAGACTTTCCAGCGACGGAACGTATCGTAATCGCCGGTCTTGCGGTCGATGGCGACGCGCACGTCCCACTCCTCGCCGCGCTTCTTGCGCGAAGCCGAGGCGAGCGCCGCTTCCAGTGCTTCGAAAATGATTTCCTTATCGACGCCCTTTTCGTTGGAAACGGCATCGACCACCATCAGAATCTCTTTGTTCATTGCTTTAGTCCGCGCTTCATGCCATCGCTGCCCTAGTACGCCGGCACCAGCCGGGTCCGCTGAATCAGTCTGTACGGCAGCACATGGGGCTGCCCGTCCACTTCCACCGTAACTGCGTCCTCACCCACCGTCTGCAAGGCGCCGGTGAAACGTCGCCGCCCCGCAAGCGGGCTCGCAAGCTGCACGTGCACACGGCTCCCGACGAATCGCTCGTAGTGCGTGCGCTTGCGCAGCACCCGATCGAGCCCAGGGGAAGACACCTCGAGGTTGTACTGCCCCGGAATCGGATCGTCCGCATCCAGCAACTCGCTCACGGCCTTGCTGACCGTCGCGCAATCCTCAAGCCCGATGCCCTCCGGCCGGTCAATGAAGATGCGCAGGACCGACGCCCGCCCCTGTGGAATGAATTCGAGATCGACCAGTTCATAGCCTTGTGCTTCGACGGTCGGCTCGAGGCGCCGCAACAACTCCTCACGCATGCTCAAAACCCCCGGCGCTGCCGTCCTCAATTCGACCCGGTCGCTTCGAAAGCCCTCGCAAATGCCGGCCTTCAAAACGCAAAATGGGCCGCCGGGCCCATTCATGTCATTCACTAATTGAACCGTCCAACGTACTGATATTCAGAGCGTTAATCAGCCTCGTCAAAGGGCCGGCGAACCGACGAGCCCCGGCCAGGGTGTCTCATCGAAGCAATAAAAAAGCCCCTCGGGGGGCTTCGATCCTGCGTTCGCCTTGGCGGCCAGATCCCCCAAGAAGCCCTCAGATAAAGTCCTGAGTATCTTCTGGAGATCCCTCAGCACCGGCCAACAAGCCAGCGCTGCCACCCGAGGGCGCGCATTCTAAGGGAAGGGACGTGAGTGCGCCAATCGGCGCAACAAGACCGGGCCGTTCTTTGGGGATCAGGCGCTCGCGGCGAGACCGGACTCGACACCCAGGGCACGCTCGAATGACATTGGCCGGCCCAGCGCATAGCCCTGGCCATAACGCACACCGAGTTCGATCAGGCGTGCATGAATCGCGGGCGATTCGACGTACTCGGCGACGGTCTCGATACCCATCGAAGTCGCGAGCTGGGTGACGGCGCGGACCAGGGATTCGGAACGCGGGTTCTCGAGCAGGTCGCGGACGAACGAGCCATCGAGCTTCACCGTGGCGACATCGAGGCTCTTCAGATAGGCAAGGGAACTGAGACCGGTGCCGAAATCATCCAGCGCGAAGCGGCATCCGCGGCTCGCAAGCCGCCGCATGAGCATCTGCGTCAGTCCGATGTTCGCGATCGCCGCGGTTTCGGTGACCTCAAATCCAAGCCACTCGCCCGGTATCGCGTTCTCGGTCATGCGCGTCAGCATCCACTCGAGCAAGCCGGGATCGCTCAACGTCGGACCCGACAGATTGATGGAGAAGCGCTTCGGGTGCTTTTCAAGATGCGCGCGCGCCTCGTTCAGACGACGCATGACGTGGTCAAGCACCCAGCGGTCGATGTCCGGCAGTAACTGATAGCGGGTCGCAGCGGAGAAGAACACGCTTGGAGCCACGGGGTTGCCGAGCTCATCGATCATGCGCACGAGCAGCTCGTAGCGTTCCACTGGCTCGGTGCCAATGAGCGCGACAATCGGCTGAGCCTCGATGCGAAAGCGCCCCGTATCGAGCGCATCGCGCAGGCGCCCAAGAATCAGGATGTCATGGTGACGGCGCACGATGCTGTGATCGGCGTCCTGGTAGACCTCGACGCGATTGCGCCCGCGATCCTTGGCAGCCTTGCAGGCGATTTCGGCGGCCGCAAGCGCATGGCTCAGGCTCGGTTCGCCGACGTCCACCGCCGCCACGCCCCAGGACATCGACAGCGGAATCAACTGGCGACCGTGCTGCAGACCGTTGCGATGCATGGACTGGCGCAGCTGGTCGGCGAGCTGTTGAGCGCGCGCCAACGTGCAGTTGGGGAGGAATACTGTGAATCGATCGCCTGACAGACGGCTGCACACGGCGTGATAGCCGCCGAGCAGTTCCTTCAAGCCATGCCCAACCCGGGTAATCGCCAGGTCTCCGACCTTGAAGCCCCAGAGATCGTTGACCACATGCAGCTGGTCGATATCGCCATACAGGATGCACGCCTGCAGCTC
>JBGPLJ010000285.1:0-4844 GCA_041486385.1 Steroidobacteraceae bacterium | reverse complement strand
CGCGGGGGATTGATGACATTCGTCCAGCCGCCACGCGCAGGCCTCGAATGAGTCTGCCGGCACACCTCGAATGGCCGTTCTTTGGTCCCGAGCACAGGGATCTCAGCGCGCGGCTCGCCACCTGGACCGCAATTCACTTTGCGGGCCGCACGCACCCGCACGGGCGCGAAGCGGTGGACGCAGAGTGTCGCGCGCTCGTGCGCATGCTCGGCTCGGGCGGATTTACACGCTATTGCGTGCGCGCCGCCGACGGCGGCGCGCTGCCGGAATTCGACGTGCGCGCCATCGCACTCATCCGGGAGCATCTCGCCTGGCACGACGGTCTCGCCGACTTTGCGTTTGCGATGCAGGGCCTCGGCAGCGGCGCAATTTCGCTCGCGGGCTCGCCGCAGATACGTGAGCGATATCTGCCGGGCGTGGCGGACGGCAAATATATCGCCGCTTTCGCGCTCTCCGAGCCGGATGCCGGATCGGACGTGGCCGCCATGAGCTGCAGCGCGCGTCGCGCGGGCGACTCGTATGTGCTTGACGGGGAAAAGACGTGGATTTCGAATGGTGGCATCGCCGACTTCTACTGCGTGTTCGCGCGTACGACGGCGCCCGAACAGCGCGCGGACGGCACCATCGCCGCCCGTGGCATCAGCGCGTTCGTCGTCGACGCCGAGACGCCCGGCTTCTCCATCGCTCGGCGGATCGACGTGATCGCGCCGCATCCGCTCGCGACCGTGCGCTTCGATGCGTGTCGGATTCCGTCCAGCCAGAGGCTCGGTGAGGAGGGCGAGGGTTTCAAGATCGCGATGCGCACGCTCGACGTGTTCCGCACTTCGGTTGCGGCCGCCGCGGTTGGCTTTGCGCAACGGGCCCTCGACGAAGCGCTACGGCATGCCGCAAGTCGCGCGATGTTCGGCAAGGTGCTCGCGGACTTTCAGCTCACGCAGGCCGCGCTCGCTGAAATGGCGACGGATCTGGACGCGGCACGGCTGCTGACCTACCGCGCGGCGTGGTTGCGCGATCGCGGTGGCACGGTCACTCGGGAAGCGGCCATGGCAAAAATGGCCGCGACCGAGACGGCACAGCGGGTAATCGACCGTGCGCTGCAGATGTTCGGCGGCCGCGGCGTGGTGTCCGGCCAGACGGTCGAGCGCCTGTATCGGGATATTCGCGCGCTGCGAATCTATGAAGGCGCGACTGAGGTGCAAAAGCTCATCATCGGCCGGGAGCTGCTGAAGGCGCCGAAATCGACATGAGGTAGGTAGAAGTCACTATTGCCTGGACGCGACGTGGTGCGGTCTGCTGGCATGGGGAAGTAAAAAAGCTTCGATCGTAGGCGGGATAACAATGGCCGAACAACCACCGACCAATATCCAAGACGAGCATCAAGGCAGCGGGCCGGCGGAGCATGAGCGGATACCGTTCTGGCAGCGCGTGCTCGATAACCCCTTCCTGCTGCTGTTCATTGGCGTCGTCGTTCCCACGGTCATCTACGTGATCTGGGGAATCATGGAACTCGTGCAGATTCCCGTCGCCCCGCCGTAATCACTCCCGAGCTCGGAGATTCAAATCATGGCGATATTTCCGCCGGCTGAACGCATCTGGTGGCACCAGCCGATCCACCGCGTGGAGCTAATCTGGATCATCGTGGCCTTTCTGTGGGGCCTCGTGATGTTTTTCATGATGATCTACTGGCACGTGGTCGGGAAGCAAAACCTTTCGAACGAGAGCTATCGCACCACGCCCGAGGCGTATTCCGCCAAGACGGAGGCGATGATCGCCAAGTACAAGGTGCGCGAGGACAACGGCATCCCCGTGGTCAAGCCGCCGGCCGGGAGTGACGTCTACCTCCTCGGGCGCGTGTGGATGTGGTATCCGCAACTCGAGTTCGAGAAGGGGCAGAGCTATCGGCTGCACCTGTCGTCGTTGGACCTGCAGCACGGGTTCTCGCTGCAGCCCGTGAACCTCAATCTTCAGGTCCATCCCGGCTACGAGATGGTGCTGACGATCACGCCGACCTCGGCGGGGCAATTCGGGATCGTGTGCAATGAGTTTTGCGGCCTCGGCCATCACACGATGACCGGCCGAATCTACGTCGTCGAACGACACACTGGCACTTGAGGGCCGGTTTTTCTTATTGAGGGAGAGAAGCGATGGCGCAAGAGAAATTCAGAATATGTCCGACGACGGGATTGCGCGTGGATCTGAGTGCCCAGACGCTCATCAAATGGAACGCAGTCGCCGGTATCGTATTTCTCGCCATTGGCGGCTTGTTCGGACTATCCGTCGCATTGACGCGCTGGCCCGCTGTTCACCTGCTCCCGATGGACTGGTTTTATCTTGCGCTCACCGCGCACGGCCTGGACGTGCTTTTGCTGTGGGTCATCTTCTTCGAGATTGCCGTGCTGTACTTTGCCGGCGCTGTGCTGCTCGGCAGCCGGCTTGCCGCCCCACGCGCCGCCTGGACTGCGTTCGTAATGATGCTCATCGGCGGCATCACGACCAATATCGCAGTGCTCCAGGGCGGATCCACGGTGATGTTCACTTCCTATGTGCCGATGAAGGCGGCGCCGCATTTCTATCTCGGACTGATCCTCTTTGCTGTCGGCGCCCTCATTGCGGTCTTCGTATTTTTCGGCACGCTGGTGGTCGCCAAAGAGGAGCGCACTTACAAGGGCTCGCTGCCGCTCGTGACATTCGGGGCGGTGACGGCCGCGATCATCGCGGTCTTCACCTTGGCCTGTGGCGCCATCATCCTGATACCGACTTTTCTGTGGTCCGTGGGGGTGGTCAACGCGATCGATCCCCTCATGTACAAACTCATCTGGTGGGGCATGGGTCATTCGTCCCAGCAGATCAACGTGTCGGCGCACGTGGCTATCTGGTATGCGATCGCCGCCATTGTTCTCGGAGCGAAGCCGATTTCCGAGAAAGTGAGCCGGACGGCGTTTCTCCTCTATATCTTTTTTCTGCAGCTCGCGAGCGCACATCACCTGATGGTTGAGCCCGGACTGAGCTCGGAGTGGAAGATCTTCAATACGAGCTACGCCATGTATCTCGCTGTGCTCGGCAGCATGATCCACGGGATGACGGTGCCGGGGTCGATCGAGGCGGCGCAACGCGCTAAGGGCTTCGACCGCGGGCTCTTCCAGTGGCTGCGCAAGGCGCCGTGGGGGAATCCGGCATTCGCCGGGATGTTCCTGTCCCTCGTCATGTTCGGTTTCCTCGGTGGCATCTCCGGTGTCGTGATGGGAACCGAACAGATCAATATGATCATGCACAACACGCTCTATGTTCCCGGTCACTTTCACGGCACGGTGGTCGCGGGCACTACGCTTGCCTTCATGGCGGTCACGTACCTGCTCATTCCTTTGATAATGCAGCGCGAGATTCGTTTTCCAAGGCTGGCGCGCTGGCAGCCATACATTTTCGCCATCGGCGTTACCGGAATCTCGCTCTTCATGATGGGCGCGGGAACGCTCGGTGTGCCGCGACGCCACTGGGACATCACGTTCGCGGATGCACTGACGAAATACGAGTTCCCGAGCAGTGCTTTTCTGCTGCTCGGTCTGAACGGCATTGCCGCGATCTGTGCCGCGCTCGGCGGTGCGCTGTATGTCTTCATTGCGGTGTCGTCGGTCTTCTTCGGCAAACGTATCCCAGATGTGCCTGCGACGGCTGCGCCGCGCGCGGCCCCGCCTGTCCCCCTGTCCCCGGTCGGGACGTACGGCAGCGCGGGGACTCTGCGGATTCCAGGGACGGTGGTACTCGTGGGCGTGTTCTTTGTCGCCTTCGTGCTCTACTACTTCGTCAACTGGAAGTACCTCGCAGAGATCTGGCCGCTGAGGTGATCGGTGGCGACGCCTGCTGAAGCTCTCCAGGTTGGTCATGGCGGTCTCGCGCGCTCACGACTGCGTGCGATCGTCGCAGCGCTCAAGCTGCGCATCGGCCTGGAGATTACGCTGACTGCGATTGCGGGCGTCGCCATCACTCCCGGACATGGGCTCACGTTTTGGCGACTGGCCGGGCTTGCCGGGGCGGTACTCCTCGCGTCCTGCGCCGCCGGCGCATTCAATCAGTATGCCGAGCGGGACATCGATGCGCAGATGCGGCGTACGCGGTATCGGCCGTTCGTCACGGGCGCGTTGCATGCGAACGGGCGCTGGCTCGGCGGCATCGGCGCCATGCTGTTGGCCGCCGTCATACTCGGCCTCTTCACGACCAATGCGCTCGCAACGGCGTTCGTACTCGCCGGCGGCCTGACCTATGGCGTTGTATATACGCTATGGCTCAAGCGCACGACCTGGCTCAACATCGTCGTCGGAGGTTTCGCCGGAAGCTTCGCGGTGCTCGCGGGCGCGGCGGCTGTCGATACGCAGATGGCGGCGGAGCCGGCGCTGCTCGCACTCGCGCTGTTCTTCTGGACTCCGCCTCATTTCTGGAGTCTCGCCCTCTACAATCGCGACGACTATCAGCGCGCCGCCGTGCCGATGTTGCCGGCAATCATCAGTCCACGCCGGTCGGCGGTGGTCATTCTCGGACACGTCATCGTCGTGCTCATCCTGTCGCTTCTGCCTGCAGCGTTCGGAGCAGGCGCGGTGTATCTGATCTGTGCCGGGATTGGTGGTGGCTACTTCCTCTACAGATCGATTCAACTCGTGCGCACACCGACACGGCCGGTGGCCTGGTCCTGCTTCAAGGCTTCGCTCATTCAATTGACTTTGCTGCTCGTCGGTGCGATTGCCGATGGCGCGGGGCACGGTCAGTTGGTAAACGTGTCATGAGTACTTGCGGCCGAGCGGCTTTGCGCCGGTGGTGGGGTGTGATAATCCTCAGCTGGGGCGTCGTCGCCT
>JBGPLJ010000284.1:0-4849 GCA_041486385.1 Steroidobacteraceae bacterium | reverse complement strand
GCCTGACGATGTGTGCTCTCGTCGTACGTCGAGTTGTTCGGCAGCGGGCTGCCATCGGAGTCGCGACCAAAATTGTTCCAGAAGCGCCGATAGCCTGTGACCGACTTCAGGTTAACGTTGTCGGATAACTTCCACTCGAGTGTTGCCGATACACCCCAGTGATTCAGGTTATTGATATTCGGCACCGAGCGGTGTGTCAGCGGGTCGTCGAAGCGGCTGTAATTGCTGTACAGATCCTTAGTCACGAAGCGGCTGTCCCACGCCACGGGGTTGTCGTTGTTGTCGAGGCCGAAGATAGGCGCGACGACCACGGCGTTCCATCCGGCGTTCAGACCATTGGTGCCGTCGATGATCGTGTACTTGTCGCCAGGCCCCTTCTGCCGCTGGCTGGTCAAGTCGCCAATGACATTCAACTCGACCCCGTCGCTGATCAGGAACCGGAACGCCGCGCGACCGGACTGCACATTCTCGTCCTGCAACGTATCGACTACGCAGCCCTTACCCGGGGCGACCTGGGTACCGAGCACGATTCCGGGGTAGCCCGCAAAACCAGGCCCGCCGTTGCCCAAACTTCCGGCGCCGTTGACGCACTCGTAGTCCAGGACCTTGAAGAAACCATCGGCCTTCTTGCTGGAGAACGAAAAACGCGCAAACACTTTGTCCGGGACAAGAGTGACGTCCGCCGAACCGCGTGCGTCGACACGATTGAAGCTGCCAACCGTCAGGCTCATCGAGCCGCCGCCATCGCCCGTCGGCTTCTTGGAGATCAGGCGAATCGTGCCGCCAACTGCGTTCTTTCCGAAGAGCGTGCCCTGCGGACCGCGGAGCACCTCGACGCGCTCGAGATCGAGCAGGTCGAAGATCGCTCCCTGTGGCCTGCCCATATAGACATCGTCCACGTAGATTGGCACGCCCGGCTCGAAGGACAGAATGTTGTCGCCCAAGCCAACGCCGCGTATGAACGCGGCCATGGTTGAACCCCAGCCAGCGCCGAGCGGCTGAATCACCGTGTTGGGCACGAAGGCGTCAAGATCGGTGACCGAGTTGACCCCACGAGCCTCGAGGTTATCGGCCGTGAAGGCGGTGATCGCGATGGGCGTCGTCTGCAGTTTTTCCTTGCGGAACTGCGCGGTGACGACGATCTCCTCAAGCGCACCTGTGCCTGCCTCCGCCTGCTGCTGCGCAAGCGCCGGCGCCGGGCAGGCGATGAACGACCCCGCGGCAATGGCCGCGGCCGCGAACGCCGGCAACAGCCTGCGTGTGGCGTCCACGCACCAGTTAATTGTGCTACCAGCGCGAGATTGCTCCCGCTGCAGGCGCGTCAGGCCTTTCGGATGAAAAATCCGCTCGGATATACTCATGACCAGTCTCCCCCACCCTTTGATTTGGTAATAGGCCTCGACAACGTGGCGTGGTATTGGTGATACACGCGCGAGTGTGTCAAGACGGTATCACCGCTGAAAACTCAAGAGAACGGTGTAAAAGGCGCGATCAGCTTTCGCACTAAGAGAACGACATCAACGCTCTACAGAATATCAACGCGTTTCTGGTAGTCGCCCGGCTCGGCAGCTTTTCCGGCGCGGCGCGGGAGCTCTCGGTCGCCCCGTCCGTGGTGACCAAGCGCATCACCCAACTGGAAGAGCGCATGGGCACGCCGCTCTTTGTCCGTTCCACCCGCGGACTCGGGCTCACGAGCGCCGGCGAGCGCTACATGCCGCGATTCCTGAGCCTGGTGACGGAGCTCGAAGAGATCTTGAATCGCTCCACGGCCGACGCCAATGCCGTCGAAGGACACCTGCGCCTGAAGGCGCCGACGACCGTCACATCGCTCTTTCTCGGCTCGCTCTTCAGCGAATTTCAGGCTGAGCATCCGGCGGTCACTCTTGAGATCGTGCTGCTGGATCGCTCGGTGAATCCGCTCGAAGAGCGTTTTGACCTCGTGATCGGCGCGCTGCCGGCGTCCTACCCCGACGTGATCGACATCCCGCTCTGCAGTTACGATGTCGTGCTGTGCGCAGCCCCGGCGTATCTCGCGAGCCACAGCGGCCCGCAGCATCCCACGGAAATCGTCAATCACGACTGCCTCACGTCGGTGCTCCTCGGCACGACGTGGCTCTTCGAAGCCGAGGGCGGCGCGCTCGGCGTCGAAGTACATTCGCGCTTTCACGCCAATGACGGACGCGTGCTGCTCGAAGCGACCCGCAAGAGCCTGGGCCTCGCAACCCTGCCGCGGTTTCTCGCCGGGACAGATCTCGCCAGCGGCCGGCTGGTCGAGGTCCTGCCGGATTTCCCGATTCCCTCGTTCTCTCTCAAGGCGCTCGTACCGCGCGTCAAGATGCGCCGGCCTGCGGTGCGCGAGCTGGTGAACTTCCTCAAGGCGCGGGTGCAGTCTCTTCCGCCCTGTGACGTGTCGAACTAGCGGGTCCACCTCGCCTCGACAGACCTGCGGGATTCTTCTTGAAATGCGAGGACTGCTCGCACCATGCGGCATGTTCTGTCATCCGCGGCTAGCCGCTACCATGCCGGCATGAATAAGCCACTTCGCAGCAACTTTGAGCCTGGCTCGCCACGTGAGGCGGTCCGGCGTGCCCAATGGCGGGCGCTCGGCCTCTCCGATGCCGACATGCTGAAACCCAAGATTGCGGTCGTGAACAGCTCCTCGGAGCTCGCGATCTGCTTCAGTCATCTCGATGGCATCGCCAAGGTCGTCAAGGAGTCGATCCGCGAGGCCGGGGGCCTGCCCTTCGAAATTCGCACGGCGGCGCCGAGCGACTTCATCATCGGCGCAGGCGGTGGCGGCGGTTACATCCTTGCCTCGCGCGACCTTGTCGTCAACGACATGGAAATCGCCGTTGAAGGCGCGCAGCTCGACGGCATGATCTGTCTATCCTCCTGCGACAAGACGCCGCCCGCGCATCTGATGGCGGCGGGCCGTTTCAATATTCCGACGATCCTCGTCATCTGCGGCTACCAGCCGAGCGGCACCTACGAGGGCAAGCACGTCGACATCGAAGACGTCTTCATGGGCTCGGTGCAGGCTTCCTTCGGCAAGCTGACGCGCCAGCAGCTGCGCGGCATGAGCGAAAATGCAATTCGCGGCCCGGGTGTGTGCGCCGGCATGGCGACCGCGAACTCCATGCACGTCGTGGTCGAAGCGCTCGGCATGGCGTTGCCAGGCAGCGCTCCGGTGCTCGCAATGAGCCCGAACATGATGGACAACGCGCGCCGCTCCGCGAAACGCATCGTCGAAATGGTGCTCGAGGACCTGAAGCCGCGCGACATCATGACCGAGGGCGCGTTTCGCAATGCCGTTGCGTCCGTTCTGGCCGTCAGCGGGTCGATCAACTGCATCAAGCATCTTCAGGCAACCGCCATCGAGAGCGGCGTCGACGTCGACGTCTTCGCTCTGTTCAATGAGCTCGGCGAAAAGATTCCCGTGCTGAGCGCCGTGCGGCCCAATGGGCCGGATTCGATCGAGGCCTTCGAAGCCGCGGGCGGCGCGCGCGCGCTCCTCAAGCAACTGGCGCCGCTCATTGATTGTGACGTGATGACGGTAACCGGCCACACGCTGGCTGAAAATCTCGCCAAGGTCGTGGTGCAGGACCCCGAGGTCATCCGCCCGATCAGCCGGCCGTTCTCGACCAAAGCACCGATCGTGATCCTCCACGGATCGCTCGCGCCTGAAAGCGCCGTCGTGAAGCTTGGCGTGCGCGTCGATGGGCGCAAAGCCAAGTTCAGCGGCGCCGCTATTGTCTATGACAGCGGGGCACTGGCGATGGAGGCGATTGAACGCGGTGATGTGAAGGCCGGCCAGGTGCTCGTCGTCCGCGGCATGGGCCCGAAAGGCGGACCCGGGATGGCGGGACCGGCGTCGATGGTGGTCTTTGCCCTCGATGGGGCGGGACTGCAGAGCGACGTGGCGTTCGTCACCGACGGTCAACTCTCGGGGCTCTGCAACAAGGGCCTTACGGTTGCCGAAGTCTCGCCGGAATCGGCGGTAGGCGGGCCGATCGCGCTCGTCGAGACCGGCGACCGCGTGACGATCGATGTCGACAAGCGCAGCCTTGATATCGAGGTGTCCGAGGCCGTGCTTGCGGCGCGGCGTCTGCGCCGGGGCGAACCGCCCTTGCCGAAATCGAGCGGCTACCTCGAAATCTATCAGCGCACCGTGCAACCCATGTCCACGGGCGCCATGCTCGCCAAGAGCGACTGATCGGGAGTTCCATGTCTGAAGTCATCGCGACTCGCACAGTACGACGGGCCGCTGGCCGCGCCGTCAAGACCATCAACGCGGACATCTGCGTCCTCGGCGCCGGCATCTCCGGCGTCTCCGCGGCTCTCGAGGCCGCCAAACTCGGCCGCACGGTCGTCATCGTCGATGGCGCACCCGCGCTCGGCGGGCAGGCCATCGGTTCGATCATCGGCACGCTGATCGGCCTCTTCACGCATGGGCCCAAGGCCTATCAGATCACGCACGGGATCGCGGATGACCTGGTCAACGACCTCACGGCCGAAGGCTCGATTCAGCGGCTGCACCATTCGACTGTCGTCTTCCAGTACGACGAAGTGCGGCTCGGCCGCTGGATGGAGCGCAAGATCGAAGCGGCGGGTGTGCACGCCGTAGTAGGCGCAACGCTGACGGCGGTCAAATTCCAGAACCGCCGGGTCGAGCACCTCGACTTTGTCACTCGCTTTGGTCCGTTGCGCGTCATCGCGAAGGGTTACGTCGACTCTTCAGGCGACGCGACGCTCTCCTACGAGGCCGGACTCGACGTGCGCGAACCCGAAGAGCCCGTGTACGGGACGTTGAATTTCCTCATCGAGGGCTACAGCACGGCGAATGTCGGCG
>JBGPLJ010000283.1:0-4862 GCA_041486385.1 Steroidobacteraceae bacterium | reverse complement strand
CCTCGGCGCCCGCTGGCGCAAGATGTCGGACGAAAACGCCTCCCAGGCCCTCAGAATGCGACTGACGAGCATTGCGGGGCTCGATGCCCAGTTCACGGCGCTCGCCGACGCGCTGCAATTGCCCGAGGAGCCGCAGCGCCTCGAGTGTTTCGACATCAGCCATACGAGCGGGGAGGGCACCGTCGCCTCGTGTGTGGTATTCGGACGCGAGGGACCCGTCAAGAGCGAGTATCGGCGCTTCAACATTTCAGGTGTAACGCCGGGCGATGACTATGCGGCGCTTCACCAGGCAATCACACGTCGCTACACGCGAGTGAAGGGCGGTGAAATTCCAGCGCCCGACGTCTTGCTCATCGACGGCGGCCGCGGACAGATCGAAGCGGTGCAGGCTGCGCTCGACGCGTTGGCCGTGGCTCCACGTCTTCTCGTCGGCGTTGCGAAAGGCGCCGATCGGCGCGCGGGACAGGAACGTCTATTCTTGTTGGGGTCGGACGTGCCCACTATACTGCCGCCGGACTCGCCCGCCCTGCACCTCATTCAACGCGTGCGCGATGAAGCTCACCGGTTTGCCATCACGGGCCATCGGCGCAGACGCGCGAAACGCCACCAGGAATCGGTGCTGGACGTAGTGCCGGGGCTGGGCCCGGTCAAGCGACGCGAGCTTCTTAAGCATTTCGGCGGTCTGCAGGGAGTACTGAAAGCTGGCGTTGCGCAGTTTGAGGCGGTAGCCGGGATCGGGCCGCAACTCGCGACGAGCATCTACGAGCATCTGCATCCTGGAGACTAGTTCTGGCTTCGCACCTGAATCTGCCGAACGCTCTCACCTGGCTCCGCATTGTGCTCGTGCCGATGCTGGTCGTGCTTTTCTATCTGCCGTGGCCCTGGTCCGACCAGGCGGCGGGCTTGTTGTTTGCCGTTGCCGGGATCACCGATGCCTTCGATGGCTATTTCGCGCGCAAACTCAACATGACCTCGCGCCTTGGCGCGTTTCTCGATCCGGTTGCGGACAAGCTGATTGTGGCGGTCGCGCTCGTGTTGCTTGTGAGCAAGAACGCTCACTGGTATCTGGTGCTGACCGCCTGCGTGATCATCGGCCGCGAGATCGCGATCTCGGCGCTGCGCGAATGGATGGCCGAAA
The DNA here is from genome assembly GCA_041486385.1 of Steroidobacteraceae bacterium. Taxonomy (GTDB): domain Bacteria; phylum Pseudomonadota; class Gammaproteobacteria; order Steroidobacterales; family Steroidobacteraceae; genus JBGPLJ01. The sequence goes on along the minus strand of JBGPLJ010000283.1, from coordinate 3,724 downwards.
TCGGCGCGCGTCGCAAAGTGGCGGTATCGACCATGGGGAAGATCAAGACCATTCTGCAGATCATCGGCCTTAGCCTGATGCTGTTTGCCGGCGGCCAGAAGGGCTTCGCGCTGCTCGCGGTGCCCATTTACTGGCTCGGCCTCGCCTTCATTGTCGTGGCGGCAGTTCTAACCCTGTGGTCCATGATCCTTTACCTGCGCGCGGCGTGGCCGGATCTCGCCGCCCGTAGTGGCAGCTCCGGTTGAAATGTAAGTCGTGGATTGGCCGACGATTGTTGACTCACTCCACCGCCTCCGTACAATACCGGCCCTCGTCAGGATCCGGGCGGGAATAGCTCAGTTGGTAGAGCGCAACCTTGCCAAGGTTGAGGTCGCGAGTTCGAGTCTCGTTTCCCGCTCCAGTTTTCATTGCGAGACCCCGGGACGCCTCCCGGGGTTTCTCGTTTCGGCGGTCCGCCGAAGCAAGGCTAGGTGGCAGAATGGTCATGCAGCGGCCTGCAAAGCCGTCTATGCCGGTTCGATTCCGACCCTAGCCTCCATTTCCGTGGCAAATCGGCATAGCACACGTGACAGCCAGGCCCTGGTGGCGAAACTGGTAGACGCAACGGACTTAAAATCCGTTGGACCGAAAGGTCCGTGCTGGTTCGAGTCCGGCCCAGGGCACCAATGCTGATCGCGAAGAATCTCCACCAATGGCGGGGGGAGCGGCACGTGCTGCGGGGCGTTAGCTTCGCACTTGAGGCCGGCGAACTGCTGCACGTGGCCGGCCCGAATGGAACCGGCAAGACGACTCTTCTGCGTGTCGCATGTGGCCTCTCACAACCGGAAGAGGGCGAGCTAGTCTGGCGCGGTCAGCCGATCGCAATGCTCGGTGCGGAATTCTTCTGGGAACTGGCTTACGTCGCCCACGATGCGGGACTCAAGGGTGATCTGACCGCGCGCGAGAATCTGCGCTACGCCGCGGGCCTGCGCGCTGCGGCAAGCGACGCCGACATCTCGTCCGCGCTTGCAACCCTGAATGTGGAAGGCTGCGCCGAGTTGCCGACCCGCGCTTTGTCGGCGGGTCAGAGGCGGCGCGTCGCATTGGCGCGCCTCCTGATCGGCAGTGCTCCGTTGTGGGTTCTGGATGAACCGCACACTAATCTCGACGCCGCCGGCGCGGCGCTCGTGCTCGAACTCATCGCGCGGCACCTCGCGACCGGCGGCATGGCGCTCGTCGCGGCACATGGCCAATTGGCTCTCAGCAGTGGCCGCATTTCCCGCCTGGAGCTGACGTGATCCCACGTACCGGCATGATGCGGGCCGCGACCCTCCTCATCGAGCGTGACCTGCGTCTTGCTTTCCGGCGCGCGAGTCAACTGTGCCATCCGCTCGTATTCTTCCTTGTCGTGACCACCCTCTTTCCCTTAAGCCTCAGCCCTCAGCCGTCGCAACTGAGAGACATCGCGCCCGGTGTGCTCTGGGTTGCCGCACTGTTATCCTCGCTCCTGGCGCTCGACGCCCTGTTGAAGTCGGACGCCGAGGACGGAACGCTCGAGCAGTTGGTGTTGTCAGGTCAACCGGTGGTTGTGCTGGTTGCGGCCAAGACGCTGGCGCATTGGCTGGTGGGTGGTTTGCCGCTGGTAATCATCTCGCCGCTGGCCGCCATGTCGCTCGGCGTTGCTCCCGACGCCATGCTCGTAACCGCGGAAGGTCTATTGATGGGTACGCTGACACTGAGCTTTCTCGGCAGTGTCGGCGCCGCGCTCACGATCGGTGTTCGCCGCAGCAGTGTGTTGCTCTCACTGCTGGTGTTGCCGCTCGCGATGCCGCTCCTGATTTTCGGCGCGCGCGCGACGGATCTCGCGATGGCAGGGGAAGCGTCGAGTGGCCCGTTGTATCTGCTTGGCGCGCTCCTTGCGTTCACTGCGACTCTTGCGCCGTTTGCCGCCGCCGCCGCCGTACGCATTGGTGTGGAGTAAGGTAAAGAAAATATGTGGCTCTGGATTCATAAACTGGGATCGCCGCCGCACTTCTATCGCATCGCGGGTCTATTGACGCCGTGGTTCGGCTGGAGCGCAGGCGTCCTTATTGCGGCGGGCGTGGTCAGCGGCTTGTTCTTCGCGCCGCCGGACTATCAGCAAGGCGATGGCTTTCGAATCTTGTACGTGCACGCGCCGAGCGCGTGGATGTCGTTGTTCACATATATCGTGATGGCTGTCGCTGCTGCGATTGGGCTCATCTGGCGCATGAAGGTTGCCCATGCGGTCGCCGCGAGTTGCGCACCGATCGGCGCGGCGTTCACGGCCGTCGCTCTTTTCACAGGTTCGGTCTGGGGAAAGAAAATGTGGGGTACATGGTGGGTCTGGGACGCGCGCCTCACCTCGGAATTGATTCTCCTCTTCTTGTATCTTGGCTACATGGCATTGCGGTCGGCCTACGACGATCACCAGAAGGCGGACCGAGCGAGTGCGATACTGGCGCTGGTCGGTGTAGTGAATGTCCCGATCATTCATTATTCCGTCGTGTGGTGGAATACGCTGCATCAGCCCGCGAGCGTCACGAAACTCGCGGCTCCGTCGATTGATCCATCCATGCTCCTGCCTCTCATTCTAATGTTCTTTGGCTTCAATATTCTTTTCGGTGCCCTGCTCTTCACGCGCGTGCGCGGTGAAGTGTTGATGCGTGAGCGCAATGCCGATTGGATTCGGGAACGGGTGAGCCAACTATGACACTGACCGAGCATCTGCATATGGGCGGCTATGCAGCCTATGTCTGGCCCGCCTATGGCTTCACCGCCATTGCCGTCCTCTGGATGATCGTCGGCGCGCGCCGTGCGCATCGAGCGGGACTCGAAGCCGCGCGGCGACGCATCGAAATGGAGAAATCGCAACAATTATTGCGCGCAGCAAACGCCTCACTGGGGTTGTGGTGGTGCTCGTCGGAGTGAGCCTCGCGGCATTCCTCGCGTTGCGCTCGTTTCGCGAGAACCTTCTCTATTACTACACGCCCACGCAGCTGGCGGTGGGCGAGGGCGCTGGCAATCGAGCGGTGCGTCTCGGCGGCATGGTGACCCACGGGAGCATCGAGCGTCAGCCGGGCAGCCTCGAGGTTCGGTTCGTCGTGACTGACTACACGCGCAGCGTCGCAGTGCACTACACGGGTGTGCTTCCCGATCTATTTCGCGATGGTCAGGGCGTCGTCGTGCACGGTCACGTGAAGGACGGCGAGTTTCTTGCGGACGAAGTGCTCGCGAAGCACGATGAGAAGTACATGCCGCCCAATATGGCGGGTAAAGTGCCACCGCCGGCCGGGATACAGAAATGACCGCAGAACTCGGACAAATCGCACTCATCCTCGCGTTGTGCCTCGCGCTCGGGCAGGCCGTATTCGGCCTGATGGGCGCGGGCTTTGGCTGGGGCAACTGGATGGCTGCCGTCCGCCCGGCGACGCTGGGACAGGCAGGCTTCGTGATTCTCGCGTTCCTGCTGCTCGTATCGGCCTTCGTCGGGAACGATTTTTCCGTGCAGTACGTGGCGCTCAATTCGAATTCAGAGCTCCCGACCTTCTATCGTGTCGCCGCCGTCTGGGGCGCGCATGAAGGCTCGATGCTGTTGTGGGTGCTGATACTGGCGCTCTGGTCGGCCGCGGTGGCGTTGCTCAGCCGCTCGTTGCCTGAAACCTTTGCATCGCGCGTACTAGGAGTCCTCGGCATCATCAGCAGCGGCATCCTGCTCTTCATTCTG
>JBGPLJ010000282.1:0-4879 GCA_041486385.1 Steroidobacteraceae bacterium | reverse complement strand
TCATTCCCTACCGCGGCTCGTGGCTCGATTTCGAGTTCGACCCGAAGGACTGCGTGTTCGCGCGCATCGACCGCCGGCGCAAGCTCCCGGTCTCGATCATCCTGCGCGCGCTCGGCATGACCGAGGAGGAAATGCTCGATACGTTCTTCGAGAAGAACACCTTCTACCTGTCGGCCACCGAAGTGTCGCTCGGCCTCGTACCGTCGCGTCTGCGCGGTGAAACGGCATCGTTCGAAATCCGCGTCGGCAAGAAGGTCGTCGTGGAGGAAGGCCGCCGCATCACGGCGCGCCACGTGAAGGAACTCGAGGAAGCCGGCGTCAAGCAGCTCCCGGTTCCACCCGAGTACCTCATCGGCAAGGTCCTCGCGCACAGCATCGTCAACAAAGAGACGGGCGAGATTCTCGCCAAGGCCAATGAGGCGCTCGTCGCCGCAACGGTGCAGAAGTTCATCGAAGCGGGCATCACCGAGATCAACACGCTGTACGTGAATGATCTCGACCGGGGCCCCTACATCTCGGACACGCTCCGGGTCGATCCGACGCGCACCCGCCTCGAGGCGCTCGTCGAAATCTACCGCATGATGCGTCCCGGCGAACCGCCGACGAAAGATGCGGCGGAGAACCTTTTTCAGAACCTCTTCTTCAACGACGAGCGCTATGACCTCTCAGCCGTCGGCCGCATGAAGTTCAATCGCCGCGTCGGGCGCGGCGAGATCACGGGCTCGGGCATCCTCGCGAAGGAAGACATCCTCGCGGTGCTGAGGACCCTGATCGACATCCGCAACGGCAATGGCGTGGTCGACGACATCGATCACCTCGGCAACCGGCGCGTCCGCAGTGTCGGCGAAATGGCGGAGAACGCTTTCCGCATTGGACTCGTCCGCGTCGAGCGCGCGGTCAAGGAGCGCCTGACGCTCGCCGAAACCGAAGGGCTGATGCCGCAGGAAATGATCAACGCGAAGCCGGTGGCGGCCGCGGTGAAGGAATTCTTCGGCTCCTCGCAGCTCTCGCAGTTCATGGACCAGAACAATCCGCTGTCGGAAGTCACGCACAAGCGCCGCGTTTCCGCCCTTGGCCCCGGTGGCCTCACGCGTGAGCGCGCCGGCTTCGAAGTCCGCGACGTGCATCCAACGCACTACGGCCGCGTGTGCCCGATCGAAACGCCGGAAGGCCCGAACATCGGTCTCATCAATTCACTGTCGGTTTACGCCCGCACCAACGCGTACGGCTTCCTCGAGACGCCCTACCGCAAGATGCGCAATGGGCGCGTCACCGATCAGATCGACTATCTGTCGGCGATCGAGGAGGGTCAGTACGTCATCGCACAGGCGAACGCCACGCTCGACGACAAGGGCGCGCTGGTCGATGAGCTCGTGTCCTGCCGTCATCAGAACGAATTCACGCTGATGCCGCGCGAGCGGGCCGACTACATGGACGTGAGTCCGAAGCAGATCGTCTCGGTCGCCGCCTCGCTCATTCCGTTCCTCGAGCACGACGACGCGAACCGCGCACTCATGGGATCGAACATGCAGCGCCAGGCGGTACCGACGCTGCGTTCGGAAACGCCGCTCGTCGGCACGGGCATGGAGCGTGCGGTTGCCACCGATTCGGGCGTGACCGTTGTCGCGCGCCGCGGCGGCGTCGTCGATTCAGTCGACGCGGGCCGTATTGTCGTTCGCGTGAACGACAACGAGACCACCGCGGACGAGTCGGGTGTCGATATCTACAGCTTGACCAAGTACACGCGCTCGAACCAGAACACCTGCATCAACCAGCGCCCGCTGGTGCGTGCCGGCAACTCGATCTCGCGCGGTGACGTGCTGGCGGACGGGCCGTCGACGCATCTCGGCGAGCTGGCGCTCGGCCAGAACCTGCTGGTCGCGTTCATGCCGTGGAACGGCTACAACTTCGAGGATTCGATCCTGATCTCGGAAAACGTCGTCGTGGAGGATCGTTTCACGACGATCCACATCGAAGAACTCACGTGCGTCGCGCGCGACACGAAGCTCGGACCCGAGGAAATCACGGCCGACATTCCCAACGTGGGCGACTCGGCGCTTGCCAAGCTCGATGAGGCGGGTATCGCCTTCATCGGCGCGGAAGTGCGCGCGGGCGATATTCTCGTGGGCAAGGTCACGCCGAAGGGCGAGACGCAGCTGACTCCGGAGGAGAAACTCCTGCGGGCGATCTTCGGCGAGAAGGCTTCGGACGTTAAGGACACCTCGCTCCGCGTGCCACCCGGCATGGACGGAACGGTGATCGACGTGCGCGTCTTCACGCGCGATGGCGTCGAGAAGGACTCGCGCGCCCTGTCGATAGAAAAGGCGGAACTCGAGCGCGTGCGCAAGGACCTCGGGGACCAGCAGCGCATCCTCGAGGACGATTTGTTCAGCCGTATCCAGACGCTCATCGTCGGCAAGCGCGCTGACGGCGCCCCGAAGATGAAGTCGGGCGGCGAACTCACGGCCGAGTACCTGGCTGAGCTTGCGCACGAGCAGTGGTTCGAAATCCGCATGCCGGAAGACGATCTCAACGCGCAGCTCGAGCGCACGGCGGAGCGGCTTGCTGCTCAGAGAAAGAACTTCGAAAAGCGCTTCGATGAGAAGAAGGCCAAGATCACGGCGGGCGATGACCTCGCGCCGGGCGTGCTGAAGATGGTCAAGGTCTACCTCGCGGTGAAGCGCCGCGTGCAGCCCGGTGACAAGATGGCCGGCCGCCACGGCAACAAGGGCGTGATCTCGACCATAGTTCCGGTGGAGGACATGCCGTATCTCGCGGACGGCCGGCCGATCGACATCGTGTTGAATCCCCTCGGCGTGCCCTCACGCATGAACATCGGCCAGATTCTCGAAACCCACCTCGGCTGGGCAGCCAAGGGGCTCGGTTTGAAGATCGGCCGCATTGTCGAGGCGCAGGGAGCCGGACAGGAGCTGCGCGAGTTCCTCACCACGGTCTACAACACGACCGGTGGCAAGAAGGAGGACATCAAGGGTCTTACCGACGTTGAGCTCGCCGAGCTGGCATCGAACCTGAAAGACGGCGTACCGATGGCAACGCCCGTGTTCGACGGCGCGAGCGAGGAAGAGATCAAGAACATGCTGAGGCTTGCGGATCTGCCGACCAGCGGCCAGACGACGCTCTACGACGGACGCACCGGCGAGAAGTTCGAACGTGAGATCACGGTCGGCTACATGTACATGCTGAAGCTGAACCATCTGGTCGACGACAAGATGCATGCGCGCTCGACGGGACCTTACAGCCTCGTCACGCAGCAGCCGCTCGGCGGCAAGGCGCAGTTCGGCGGTCAGCGCTTCGGCGAAATGGAAGTCTGGGCGCTCGAGGCCTACGGCGCTTCCTACACGCTGCAGGAAATGCTGACGGTGAAGTCCGACGACGTGAATGGCCGTACCAAGATGTACAAGAACATCGTGGATGGCAATCACCAGATGGATGCAGGCATGCCGGAATCCTTCAATGTCCTGGTGAAGGAAATCCGCTCGCTCGGCATCAATATGGAACTGGAGGCCGAGTAATGAAAGACTTACTGAAACTCTTCAAGCAGCAGAGCCCGGTCGAGAATTTCGACTCGATCCGGATCGGCCTTGCTTCACCCGAGATGATCCGTTCGTGGTCGTACGGCGAAGTGAAGAAGCCCGAGACCATCAACTACCGGACGTTCAAGCCGGAACGCGACGGTCTTTTCTGCGCGAAGATCTTCGGGCCCGTGAAGGACTACGAATGCCTTTGCGGCAAGTACAAGCGCCTGAAGCATCGCGGCGTCGTGTGCGAGAAGTGCGGCGTCGAAGTGACGCAGTCCAAGGTGCGCCGCGAGCGCATGGGCCACATCGAGCTCGCGAGTCCGACGGCGCACATCTGGTTCCTCAAATCGCTCCCGTCGCGCATCGGCCTGATGCTCGACATGACGCTGCGCGAGATCGAGCGCGTGCTCTATTTCGAAGCCTTCGTCGTGATCGAGCCGGGCATGACGACGCTGCAGCGCGGCCAGCTCCTCACCGACGAGATGTACCTCGAGTCGATCGAAGAGCATGGCGATGAGTTCGACGCGCGCATGGGCGCCGAAGCCGTCTGGGAACTGCTGAAGACCATCGATCTCGCCTCCGAGAGTGTGAAGGTGCGCGAGGAAATCGCGGGCACCAACTCGGAGACCAAGATCAAGCGCCTGTCGAAGCGCCTGAAGCTTCTCGAGTCCTTCATCGAATCGGGCAACAAGCCCGAATGGATGGTGCTCACGGTACTCCCCGTTTTGCCGCCGGATCTGCGTCCGCTCGTGCCGCTCGATGGCGGCCGTTTCGCGACGTCGGACCTGAACGACCTCTATCGCCGCGTCATCAATCGCAACAATCGCCTGCGTAGGCTGCTCGAGCTGAACGCGCCGGATATTATTGTTCGCAACGAAAAGCGCATGCTGCAGGAAGCAGTGGATGCGCTCCTCGACAACGGCCGTCGCGGCCGCGCGATCACCGGCACGAACAAGCGCCCGCTCAAGTCGCTCGCCGACATGATCAAGGGCAAGCAGGGCCGGTTCCGTCAGAACCTGCTCGGCAAGCGCGTCGATTACTCGGGCCGTTCCGTCATTGTCGTCGGCCCGACGCTGCGCCTGCATCAGTGCGGACTGCCGAAGAAGATGGCCCTCGAGCTCTTCAAGCCGTTCATATTCAACAGGCTCGAGGAAAAGGGCTTCTGCACCACCATAAAGAGCGCAAAGAAGCTGGTGGAGAGGGAGCGCCCGGAGGTCTGGGACGTGCTGGAGGAGGTCATCCGCGAGCACGCGGTCCTCTTGAACCGCGCCCCGACCCTGCACCGCCTGGGCATCCAGGCGTTCGACCCCGTACTCGTGTCCGGCAAGGCCATAAGGCTG
>JBGPLJ010000281.1:0-4887 GCA_041486385.1 Steroidobacteraceae bacterium | reverse complement strand
CCTGTTGCTGATGTGCTCACTCGGCATCGTGGTCACGGCCCTGTTCTATCCGGTGGCCGTGCTGCTTGGAGGCGTGCGTTTCAGTCAATTTGCCCGTGCTGCGGCGCCGGCGCAGGTCGTTGCCATCAGTACCCAGTCGTCATTGGCATCGCTCCCCGCCATGATCGCAGCAGCTCAGGTCGATCTGCGCCTCTCGGCAAGAATCACCTCGATCACGCTGCCGCTCGCGGTATCGCTGTTTCGCGTTACGAGCCCACCCTTCAATCTTGCCGTCGTGCTGTTCGTCGCCCACGTGTACGGCATGCACATCGGCGCGACTCAGCTGGCTGCGGGAGTCCTTGTCACTGTCGTCACCAGTTTCGCGGTCGTCGGTCTCCCAAGCCAGCTCACGTTCTTCACAACGACGGTTCCGATCTCGCTTGCCATGGGCGTGCCGACGGAGATGCTGTCATTGTTGCTGGCGCTCGAGGTTATCCCGGACATTTTCAGAACCGTGGGCAATGTAACGGGCGATCTCGCGGTGACAACGGTCGTGGCGTATCGGTCGCGCGCCGAGCCGTAACCGGCTGACATCATTGCGACCCTTGGGCGCGCTCGCCGTCGCGCTACGTTTAAGCGCGCTACTCCTCGGCCATATCGTCCAGAAACTCAATCGCGCGCCGCAGGTGTGGTACCACGATCGTACCGCCAACGACGAGTCCCACGCTCATCGCGTCGACGATCTCCTTGCGGCTATTGCCGGCGTTGGTCGCTTCGGCGAGGTGATATTTCACGCAGTCATCGCACCGGAGCACCAGGGAAGCGACCAGGCCGAGGAGTTCCTTGGTCTTGCGCGGCAGAGCGCTTTCCTGATCGTAGGTGAGCGAGTCGACTGAGTACACGCGTTTGATGACTCGATGATCCTCCGCGAGGATGCGCTCGTTCATCCGCGCGCGATATTCGTTGAAGTCCTTCTGCTTCTTGCCCATGACGAATGCCCTTTCTACTTATGCGGCCTGGTGACAGACGGCTTCGACGTTGTTGCCGTCCGGGTCGAGCACGAATGCGCCGTAGTAATTCGGGTGATAGTCGGGACGCAGCCCCGGCGCGCCATTGTCACGGCCGCCGGCGTCGATCGCCGCGCGGTAGAACGAGTCGACAACGGTGCGGCTCGCCGCTGTCAGGGCAAGATGCCTGGGCGTCGCTTTGTCCTTGGCCGGGACTTCAATGACCCAAAGCACGGGCTTCCCCGGCGGACCGTAAGCCGCCATGCGGCGCGTCGGAAATTTCGGGTCCCAGTCAGCAACCAGGTCCATGACGCGGCCGCAGCCGAGCGCCTTCAAGGCGGCGTCATACCAGCGTGCGGTCGCAGGAAAATCCGTGGCGTAGGTACTCAGATGGTCAATCACTTGTCGGTGCTCCATGCGAGATTTCAGGAGGATGATCTTCCGGCCTCTGAGCGATGAGTTCAATGGCCGCGCGAATGCTAGAATTCGCGCCCAATCATGCTCGAGCTCGCCACCAAGTCGCTTATTGCCTATCTGCTGGGCGCCATCATGGGCAGTCTGGTGCTGGGGCGCCTGAGAGGCGGTGTTGATATTCGCCGGATGGGTAGTGGCAACGCGGGAGGCACGAATGCTCTGCGTACGCAAGGCGCGCTGTTCGCTCTCGGTGTGATCGTAATCGATGTCCTGAAGGGCTGGTTCGCGGCACGCTGGCTGCCGAATGTTTCCCTGCCACTCCTGCCGATCGATCCGATGCTCGATCGTGCCTGGCTCACGGGCGCCTGCGGATTGAGCGCGATCCTCGGTCACATCTATCCGGTGTGGTACGACTTCCGTGGTGGCAAGGGTGCGGCGACGCTGGTTGGCGTGACACTCGGTACCGAGGCGCGGCTGTTGCTGCCCGCGTTCGGCGTCTGGTTCGTCGTTGTGCTGCTCACGGGGTTCGTCGGCCTGGCAACAATTGCAGCGGCGTTGACTCTTGCGCTCACGGCGGTGTTCGTGCTCAACGAGAATTCACTCGCACCCATCACATTCTTTGCCGCCAGCGCCGCCGTGATCATCTACGCCCATCGCGACAATGTGGCCCGCATGCTGTCGGGCACCGAGAATCGGGCGCGCCGCCTCTGGCTCTTCGGGCGATGACCGCGGCGGCGAGGAGCGCGGTTCCGCTCATGCGGCGTGTCATCGAACGACTCGCGGATGGTCGCTTTCATTCAGGCGAAGGCATTGCCAATTCGCTCGGCGTGAGCCGCAGCGCGATCTGGAAATCCCTGCGTTCGGTGCGCGAGCTCGGGCTCGAGGTGCATGCGGTCACGCGCAAGGGTTATCGCTTGCCGCAGCCGCTTGAGCTGCTGGCAGCCAACGCTATTCGCAAAGATCTGTCGAAGGATTGTCTGCGCAAGCTCGGCACGCTTGCCGTTCACAGCAGCATCGAATCCACCAACGCTGCTTTGCTGTCGAGTCCCGGCAGTGCGGCCGGCCGCATGGATGTGTGTCTCGCGGAATATCAGACGGCGGGACGCGGCCGACGAGGACGGCAGTGGCTGATGCCCTTCGGCGCCGGCCTGTGTCTCTCGGTGAGCTGGACCTTTGCCGAGACGCCGCGTCAGCTGAGTGCGCTCGGGCTTGCGATGGGCGTTGCCGTTCTGCGCGCGTTGCGCCGATTGAAGGCCAAACGCGTAAGCCTCAAGTGGCCGAACGACATCTGGTTCGAAGAGCGCAAGCTCGGCGGCATTCTGCTTGAACTGCAGGCGGAAGCGAATGGGCCGGCCTATGTCGTGATCGGTCTGGGCTTGAACTATCGCTTGCCTGCCGCCAGCCGCCGCGAAATTGAAGCAACGGGAACGCAAGCGGCCGAAGCGCACGAATTGTTCGCAGGCGACCCGCCCGGCCGCAATGAGCTCGCAGCGGCAATCATTGAGGAAATGGCGGCAGCGCTCGAGAGTTTCTCGGCGCGCGGATTCGCGCCTTTTCATGCCGAGTGGCAACATGCGGATGCCCTCTCGGGACGAACTGTCACCACGCACAAGGGCAGCGACGTTCAGGGCGGGATCGCGCGCGGTATCGATGAGGATGGGGCGCTCCTCATCGAGTATCGCGGGCGCGTGCTCAAGATCGTATCCGGCGAGATCTCGCTGCGTCTGGTGCACCCATGATTCTGCTGATCGATGTGGGCAATTCGCGGTTGAAGTGGGCCTGGGCCGATGGCGACCTGTGCAGTGAGCAGATTTCGCTTGCGCATGACGGAGAGCCGGCGCCCGGCTGGCTGCAGCTGGTGGTTGCCACGGGCAGACAGCCGCAGCGCATTCTTGTCTCGAACGTTGCCGGGCCGCGGTTTGCCGAGGTTCTGCGGGGCGCATTGACGCGGCAATTCGGCGTTGATCCGGAGTTTGCGAGTGTTGCTGCGAATGCCGCAGGAGTTACTTGCGCTTATCGCGAACCGCAGCAGCTGGGTGTCGACCGCTGGCTCGCCGTGATCGGTGCCTGGCACCGTGCGCAGCGGGCCGTGTGTGTCGTTGACAGCGGCACGGCCACGACTGTCGATGCGGTCGACGATGCGGGACTGCATCTCGGCGGCATGATTCTCCCGGGCCTCGATCTCATGACAGAGTCGCTGTTCAAGCGCACGAGCGACATTGCGCAGGCCGTCAACCCGGGCCCGTCATCCCGCGTGACAATCTTCGCCGACACCACTTCGGCGGCGGTACGGAGCGGTGCGGTATTCGCGACCGCAGCGCTGGCCGAGCGCGCCGCGGGCGAACTCGAGAAACGCACCGGGCGCGCGCCTGCGCTCTATCTCACGGGGGGGACGGCCACGCGCATAGCCCCGAGTCTCGCGCGTGCCAATGAAGTCGTGCCGGACCTGGTTCTGCGCGGTCTCGCAATCTGGGGCCGCTGATACAATAAGCGCATGCGAACGTTCTTCTTCAGCCTGCTGCTCGCGAACATGGCGTTCTACGCGTGGTCGCACTGGATATCGCCGCACGACAGCAATGCGGCACCCGGCGATGCTGCGGGCGTTCCGAAGCTCGTGCTGGCGACGGAGGCGAAGGTTGCTATGCCCGAGGCGCCGGCCGCCTCCGCAAACAATGGTGATGCACTAACCGCACCGTCAACAACTACCGTGGCTGCAAGCACGCCGGCGAGCGAAGCGCGCTGCGTGAGCCTCGGCCCCTTTCAGCAGCTGGCAGAGCTCGCGCACGTATCCGCCGCCATGCGCGAAGCAGGCTACGAGCCACGCGAACGCGTGGAAGAGGGCGATCAGGTCAAAGGCTATTGGGTCTATCTCGATCAGTTCCGCAATCGCAAGGAGGCGCTGGAAGCGAAGCGCGAGCTCGTGGCGCGCGGACTTCCCGAGGCGATGATCATGCCCGGCGACAATGTGGTGCTCTCCGTCGGGCTGTTTTCGGAAGAGGCGCGGGCGAATCGCGTCGCGGAGCAGGTGCGTGCGCTCGGGCTCAAACCCACGGTTTCGGACCGCACCCAGCGCGGCACGCTCTACTGGATGGATATCAACCTCAGAGCGACCGATGGCTTTATCGACCCGGCGAGCCTGCAGAGTGAATCTGGCCGTATCATTCGCGTGACAGCCTGCCCGCCTGCGACCGAATCGCAGGGCGGCGACGCGGCGCACGGGTAGCGTTCCATCTCGAATATGCCGGCTTAGCTCAGTGGTAGAGCAGCGGTTTTGTAAACCGTTGGTCGGGAGTTCAAATCTCTCAGCCGGCACCAAATTCAAAAACGGATTCAGAAAGTTAGCGATCATCTGCTAGCTCACGATCCGTCTTAGACCGGTGGTTGTTGGAGATTTGTGGGACTTTTCCTCGCACACCCGGTCCGCGGCCACAATCAGGCTTTCCAGCTCGGCCGCCGAGTAGTGCGTCGTGATCCGCCCGCTCTTGTG
>JBGPLJ010000280.1:0-4899 GCA_041486385.1 Steroidobacteraceae bacterium | reverse complement strand
GCAGGGCCCGGTCAATCTCAATCGTTTGATGGCGCTCTACGATCTCATCGACCGCCCGGACCTGAAATACCTGCCCTTCACCCCGGGCGTGCCACGGGAATTGCACGGCGTTGAAGACATGTTCGCCGCGATCCGCACGCGTGACATTCTGCTGCATCACCCGTTCGAATCCTTTGGACCCGTCGTCGACTTCCTGCGCCAGGCGGCGGCCGATCCGCACGTGCTCGCCATCAAGCAGACGCTCTATCGCGCCGGCAATGACTCATCGATCGTGCAGGCGCTGGTGGACGCAGCGCGTGCGGGCAAGGACGTCACCGTCGTCGTTGAACTGCGCGCACGCTTCGACGAGGCCGCCAACATCGAGGTGGCGACCCAGCTGCAGGCGGCCGGCGCGCATGTCGTGTATGGCGTGGTCGGATTCAAGACGCATGCGAAGCTCCTGCTCGTCGTGCGCCGTGAGCAAGGAGAACTACGCCGCTACTGTCACCTCGGCACCGGCAACTATCACGTCAGCACGTCGCGCGTTTACACGGATTATGGCCTGCTCACGGCGGACCGCGAGCTCGGCGAAGACGTTCACGACGTTTTCATGCAGTTGACGGGCCTTGCGCGCACACCGACGCTGCGCCGCGCCCTGCAATCGCCCTTTACGCTCCATGAGGGCCTGCTCACGCGTATCGCGCGCGAGACGGAACACGCGCGTGCTGGACGGCCCGGCCACATCATCGCCAAAATGAATTCGCTCCTCGAGCCGCAGGTCATCGCCGCCCTTTACGAAGCATCGATTGCGGGTGTACAGGTCGACCTGATCGTGCGTGGCATCTGCGCACTGCGCCCCGGCATTGCGGGACTCTCGGAGAACATCACGGTGCGGTCGATTGTCGGGCGTTTTCTCGAGCACTCGCGCACGTTCTATTTCCACAACGACGGCGCGCAGGAACTCTACTGCTCGAGCGCCGACTGGATGGAGCGGAACCTCTTTCACCGCGTCGAGATGTCCTTCCCGATCCTCGATCCCGAGCACCTGCGGCGCATCCTCGATGACCTGGAGATCTATCTGCAGGACAACGTGCAGACCTGGATTCTCGATGCGAGCGGAACCTATCACCGGATACGCCCGGACGGCGCACCCGTCGTCAGCGCGCAATCCATATTGCTCGAACGGTACGCCAGCCGCAGCTCGTAGCCGGGTCAGACCACGCGCAGACGAAAGTCGAGCGCGCGCAGATACTCCGCTTCCTGCAACAGATCCGTCGTCGTGAGCGGATGATCGCCGAGCCACTTCGGCGGAAATTCAAGCGTGAGCGTCCGGCCCTTCGCCACCGCCTTGACGTCCTGTGGCGCCGTGTCGCGTCCACGATGCAGAAGCACAGCGATGCGCAGCAGAATCACCAGAGACTCGGCGCGCGCATCCCACGGCGAGAGCAGCTCCTCGACCCGCTCCAGCGTGACGCGCCGGCGATGACCGCGGATGAGCGCCGCCAGCAGGCGCTGTTCCTCACGCCCGAAACCCGGCATATCGGCATTTTCGACGACGTAAGCGCCGTGCAGGTGGTAGCGCGAGTGCGATAGATCGAGCCCGACCTCATGCAGTTCCGCAGCCCACGCGAGCATCTGCTCCGCGAGCGGGTCTTCGAGGTCCCAGCTTCCTTTGACCTGCGCGAGCAGTTCTTCGGCTGTCTTTGAGACGCGTGCAGCCTGCTCGCCATCGACATGAAAACGGCGCGCCATGGCGCGCACACTGCGCACGCGAACGTCTTCATTCGTGATGCGGCCCACCATGTCGTAGAGGAGCCCTTCACGCAGTCCGCCATCGGCGGCCCTCAGCCCCTTGATGGAAAAAACGTCGAGGAGCTCCGCAAGAATGACGAGACCGCCCGGCAGCACCGCGAGCCGGTCTTCGGTCAGCGTCGGTAGCTTCAGGTCGCTGAGTCGTTCCGCCTGAATCGCTTTCTCAATGAGGCGTTCAACGGCGGCCAGCGTAATCGACGGCTCGTTCGGCTCGAGTTCTCGCGAGACATCCGCAATCGCACGGACCATGCCCGAACTCCCGACCGCATCGTCCCAGCCGGTTTTCAGAAACTTGGCTCGAACCGGCTCAAGCTCCAGACGTGCTGCAAGCCGCGCACGGCGAAAACGCTTCTCGGTGAGCTTGCCGTCGCCAAAGAAGCGCATGCCCATCGACACACAGCCCATGTCGAGGCTCTCGAGCACGCTGATGCCGGCGCCCTCGCCGATCACGACCTCCGTGCTGCCGCCGCCGATATCGAGCACCAGGCGCCGCTTGCCTTCCGAGGGCGTGCTCATTGCAACGCCCACGTAGACGAGGCGCGCCTCCTCGCTGCCGGAGATGATTTCGATCGGATGGCCGAGCGCGGCGCGCGCCCGCTCGAGAAAACCGGCCTTGCGGCGCGCGGCGCGCAAGGCCTGAGTACCGACTGCGCGCACGCTGTCCGACTCGAGCGCGCGTAACCGCTGACCAAAGCGTTCGAGGCAGGCCATCGCACGGGCGACCGCCGGGCCGCTCAGCCGATTGTGCTGGTCGAGTCCCTCGGCGAGGCGTACGGCCTCACGCAGGCGATCGACGATAGTGACCTGGCCGTGCGAGAAGCGCGCGACCACCAGGTGGAAGCTGTTCGACCCGAGATCCACCGCAGCGAGCAGATCCGGCGTGCGTCGGGGCTTGTCCGTCATCCCGCTAGGATACGATCAAAGCGCTCCGCCGGGGATAGCGGCGACGTGGCGATGGCGCACATCGATGCCACGCACGATGAAGACCACCTGTTCCGCCACGTTCTTGGCGTGATCGCCAATGCGTTCTAGCGCTTTAAGCGCAAGTACGATATCGAGAACGGCCGGCATGGCATCCGCTGACTCCAGCATGAGCGTTGTCAGCCGGCGAACGGCCGCTTCAAACTCGGCGTCGATCTCCTGGTCGCGACGACGCACGTGATCCGCGAGCTCGGCGTTCATGTTGTCGAGCGCAACCACCGCGTCCCGCAGCATTGCGAGGCCGAGGTCCGCCATTTGCCGCACGGGCTGCGCCACGACAGCCACAGCTCTCTGCGCGTCCGCATGATCGAGCTGAAGTGCGATGCGCGCAACTTTGCGCGCCTCATCGCCGACACGCTCGAGATCGATTGCCGCGCGTGTAATCGCACGCACCAGACGCAGATCCACCGCGAGCGGCTGATGCCAGGCGAGCAGGCGCTCGCTTTGTTCGTCGATGACGATGTCGTAGCCGTTCACTTGCGGCTCGCGCGCCAGGACCAGCTCCGCCTTGCCGCGGTCGCCGTTGACGAAGGCGTCGGTAGCATTGGCCACCTGGTCGATAACAAGTCCGCCCATAGCGAGCATGTCGAGCCGCAGCTGCGAAAGCCCCTGCTCCAGCGACTTGGAGGCGTGCCCCTCAGGAGCCGGCACATTGTCGGCGCTCACGGGAGCCAGATTCGATGTGTTCGGTTCAGCCATAACGTCCGGTAATGTAATCTTCGGTCGCCTTCTTGCCGGGGTTCGTGAAGATCTTGCTCGTCGCACCGACTTCGATCAGTTCACCGAGATACATGAAGGCCGTATAGTCCGAAACGCGCGCGGCTTGCTGCATGTTGTGCGTGACGATTATGACGGTCACCTGTTCACGCAGCGTTGAGATCAGCTCTTCGATCTTGGCGGTCGCGATCGGGTCGAGCGCGGACGTGGGCTCGTCGAACAGTAGGATTTCGGGTCGGGTGGCGAGCGCGCGGGCGATGCACAGGCGCTGCTGCTGTCCACCGGACAGCGCGAACGCCGGCTCGTGCAGCCGATCCTTGACCTCATCCCACAGCGCGGCTGAGCGCAACGCCTTCTCGATTTCCTCCTGCATCAAGGTTCGATTTCTCTGGCCGCGCAGGCGCAACCCATAGGCAACGTTCTCGAATATCGATTTCGGGAAGGGATTCGGCTTCTGGAACACCATGCCGATGCGCATCCGGACTTCGATCGGATCGATTTGCGGTCCGACAAGATTGATCGCATCCGGATAAAACATGATCTCGCCCTGGTAGCGCGTACCCGGTGTCAGATCGTGCATGCGATTGAAGCAACGCAAGAACGTGCTCTTGCCGCAACCCGACGGACCGATAAGAGCGGTGACCTGCCGCTCGAGCACGTCGAGGCTGAGATTCTTGAGCGCCTGCGTGGAGCCGTAGTGGAAATTGAGCGCCCGGACCTGCGCCTTCAAGGCCGATCGCTCGACCGACGGCTGAGCGACCCGGTCCGGCGCTACTGCGATGCGTGGCGTGCCCGACATCGCACGCGCGGCGCCGTCGACGATCTCGTTGCTTGCTGTGCTATCCATTTGAAACCAATTACCCGTCGATTTCTTGTGCTTGTTGCTGATTCCCACGGCGGGCCGGCAGTAAGGCGCACTTTACGGTAGCCGCTTGCACCCGATCAACTCCGGCCGTCAGCGGCGATCAACAGCCGACTGCAGGCTCCGGTACTGATCGAGCTCCGCGGCCGCCTCGTCGAGCGAGCGGTGCCTGACATCCTTGCCGAGCACCATATAGACCACGTATTCGCAGATGTTCTTGGCGTGATCGCCAATACGCTCGAGTGCCCGGGCGACCATCATGAGATCGAGCGTGCGGCGAATGGTACGCGGATCTTCCATCATGAAGGTGATGCACTGCCTTTGCACCGCTTCGAATTCCGAGTCGAGCAGCCGGTCGCGCTGTGCATTGGCAATCGCGGCGTCGCCGTCTATGCGCGAGAACGCATCGAGCGCGCCGCGCAGTTGTTCAATCGCGAGTCGCGCCAGGTGCTTCAGTGCCCGGTACCGATCCGAGGCCCGGCCGATGCCGTGCAGCCGAGTGGCGGCGTACGCCACCTTCTCACCCTCATCGCCGATGCGCTCAAGAT
>JBGPLJ010000279.1:0-4917 GCA_041486385.1 Steroidobacteraceae bacterium | reverse complement strand
CGTGGCGAGACGCGTCTTGGCCGAACGTATCTGCAGGTACATGTGATCGCCGACGACATGCCCGCCCTCGTGTCCGAGCACGGTCGCGAGTTGTGCTTCGTCGTCGACTCGTAGCAGCAGGCCGATATTCACGAAGATCGATCCGTCGGCGACAGCAAAAGCGTTGAAGTCCGTGTCACGAATCGCGTGAACATGAAAACGGCCAGTCTTCTCGGGGTACAGACGATCGATGATGGATTGCAGATAGGCATCGAGCGCCGGGTCGCCGTAATAGAGGCCTTGCCGGAGCATCATCTCCTCGCCCTGCTGCGCTTCGAACAAGAGCCGTGAGCGCTGCTGCGACTCGTCGATGGCGTGTGCCTGCGAGCCGACCAGCAAGGCCAGCAGTAGCGCACTGCAGAGCAACTTCACACGCATGACTACTATCGGCAAGATAACGACATCAATGAATCTTGGCGCCAATGAGCGGGCTCGCCGGATAAGGCGCGAGCAACTTGCCGACGGTCTTGGCGGCCGAATCGGCCTTGCGCATATCGACGCCACCCATGCCAAACACGTCCGCACCGATCAGGCCGTTGAACCAGTCGATTCTTCCGTCGTCGAGATTTACGGATCCGAATGCGATGAAACTTCCGCCGCCAGGAATGACCGCTCCGGTGAGGCCGGCCATGAAGAGCTGCAAGAACACACTGCCGCCGCTCTGTGTCGTTTGGACCCCGCCAAACAAAAACGCGGCATCCGCGCCAGTTCGCTCCTTTAGAAACTTCAGGCCAGGTCCCAAGGTGTAATCAAAGTTTGCACGCTTATCCTGCCAGACCTTTCCACCGAAGTTGATTACGCCGTAGGCATCGTTCGACACGACCTTGAAGAGCTCGACGTGATCCCGGAGCAAGGCGCGCTCATCGTCCGTGAGTTCGGGCATCGGCAGCACTTCAAAGCGGTTGTCGGCACCGAGCACTTGTTGGATCGTTGCGAGAATGTTGGCCTTGCAGGTCTCTGTCCATTCCGGCACGGCTTCCGTAACACCGCCTGCGGACCGCTGATATGCGAGGTACTCGATCGGCAGCAGAAGCACACGCTTGACCGCAGGTGGCGCGGAGGACGCGGGCGCAGGCGCAGGCGCGTCCGGCGTGATCGGCGCCGCAGTTGGCTGTGCCGCCTGGTCAGGATGCGGTTGTGGTTGCGGCGCCGGCTCGTCGGCCCACGCTGTCGCGGCCGCGGAGATCAACAGCCATGGGACCACACAACGCAGGGCGCAACGAGACCGGTTGCTCATCGGTGACTCCGGGTTCGATCCTTCAGGCCCTCGGGCCGCTGTTCACTGCGAAATCAGCCTGACCCGACCTCTGTATCAGGAGGCACTATCATCATCCGTGCGCAGGACAATTGTCCATTGTTCTGCGGTTCCAGTCAGATTCCGATAGGCGAGGCCATTTTCGCGAGTGAAGTCAGTGCGAAGACGCGCACCGCTTGGCATGCGAAAGAGGCGATTCTGTTAAAGGTAATTCAGTCTTGCGGCCTGCCCGCTCTCAGGAGCAGCCGATCCTTGATGGGGACAAACTTCGAGGCAGCGCGAATCAAGGATGCGGCCGTAAGTTCCTCCACTCCATAGACCTCGGTAGAACACTGATATTTGTCTTTGACTTTCTGCAGCAGCAGATCGAAATCGCCATCGCCCGACGCCAGCACCACGATGTCCGCGAGCGGCGCGTATTCCAGCACATCCAGGGTGATGCCCACGTCCCAATCTCCTTTTGCGGACCCATCCTGTCTCTGAATGAATGGCTTTAGCTTGACCTCAAAGCCTATCGCCCGAAGGATATTCTGAAACTGCTTTTGCTTTTCGTCATCACGATGAATTGCATACGCAATGGCCTTTACGATTGTTCTGTCTGCCGTGACTTCCGCCCAGAATGCGTTGTAGTCGAAGTGACACGCGAATGATTGCCGCGTTGTGTAGTAGATATTCTGCACATCCACAAAGATCGCGACAGTTTTCAAGGTTATCCTCCAAACCCGCGGAAGTATTCAAATGTCGATTTCAGCGGCGCAGAGCAACGCCGGCACTCGGGCGTCATCGGCGTCCGTCACCAGCAACAAGCGGATGCAATCGCCTTGAAGATGCGCATCGACACCTTCAACCTTCGCGACCGGATCGAATGGCTCGAGTCGCTGCAGTTCTCCGTCCGCAGCCAGGATACCAACGGCAGCGCCCAGGCAGAGGCCGTCGAGGTACGAGCTGTTCGTGTCTTCCGCGACAGCCGTGAAAACGATGCGGCCGTCTCGCAGCCCCGCGCCGTCCGTAAACCCGAGGGGCACGCCGTCGACGGAGCCCAATTCGTAACGGCGAAGGTCGAATGGCATCTCGCCGATGACGTCTCCGACCGTCAGCGCAAGAAGTACCTGAGGCAGCCTGAGACTAATGAGCGCATTGATGCCACCGCCCTTGTTGCCACGTTGGAGCAAGAGCAATCGATCCGCGAGGATCACGGCACCCTCGATGTTGAGGTCACCGACTTGTTCTCTGATGGGAGTGAACAGCGGCAGCAGATCAATGGAGCGCGGCTTGCCGGCAACCGCGCCCAGTCGATCGAGTGCCAGCACGAAGCCGCGATTGCGATTTGCCGTGGATCCTGACCCAATCGCGAACAGCGCGCCACACGAAGATGAAGAAGACGGCGGCAGCAGGACGAGCGCCTCCAGGTCTGGCTTCAATTGTTTGCGCTCCTCCTTTTTGTCGGGCAGCTCGCCGTCGAGCAAGCGAATCAATGCACCCGGTGCATTGCCCGAAACGGGAAAGACACCCAGGTGATATTCGTCATCCGCCGCGACGTAAAGAAAGGACTGCACGGCCACGAGCCCACTTGCGGCGCTCAAATGCCGCGGCCGCCCTGGCGCGGCGGACGCTGCCAACGTCAGCTCGCGGAGCTTCCTTAAGGCTAACAAGTGCAGGGTTCGTTCACGGCGATCCGCCAAGCGTATCTCATTACCCCAGCCCGATCCGCGCCGTCTGGCCCGCGAACCCTGTAAGGTAGCGGGCACATCCATTGTCTGGAACGCAGCAAGGCAAGCAAGCGTGGCGAAGAAATTCTATGTCGTCTGGGCCGGCAGGCAGACCGGGGTGTTTACGGACTGGGACACTGCCCGCAGCCAGGTCGATAAATTCGCCGGCGCGCGCTTCAAATCGTTCCCAACGCGCGCCGAGGCCGAGCACGCGTTCAAGGCGGGTCGACCCCGGTCGGTGAGCGGCCGCGCAGGCGCAAGAAAGTCAGCCGCCAGAGTGCCAACCAGGGCAGACGCGGCCACATTTGACGTGCAGATCTACTGTGATGGAGCTTGCGAACCGAATCCCGGCAACGCGGGCTCAGGACTTGCCGTGTATCGTAGTGGCAGCGTCGCGCAGCTGTGGTACGGCTTGTACAACCCGAGCGGTACCAACAACACCGCGGAACTGCATGCACTGCATCAGGCCCTGCTATTCGCCGAAGAGGCGATCCTTGCAGGCGAAACGGTTCAGGTGCTGAGTGATTCGACGTACTCCATCAACTGCATAACGACCTGGGCCGTGGGCTGGGAAAGGAAGGGTTGGCGCAAAGCCGGCGGGGAGATCAAGAACCTCGAGATCATCCAGGCAGCTTTTGCTCTATACAACCAAATCAAGCCGCGAATTCAACTGACCCACGTCAGCGCACACGTTGGAACAGAGGGTAACGAGTTGGCCGATCGCATGGCCATGCTTGCGGTGGAGAGCAAGGCCGAGGATCTGTGCCAGTACGCGGAAGAAATCGATATTCCATCGATATTGCGCATGCGTCCGGGTTAGCCGATGGCTCGAGGCGCGACCGTCTACGTATTTGACATCCGGCTGGCCGATGCTGACCGCAACGTTTACGAAACGCTGTCTTTGCGCGTCGCGCAGCATCCCTCCGAAACCGAGGAGTATCTGCTGACGCGAGTGCTTGCCTACTGCCTGGAATTTACCGAAGGCATCGCGTTCTCCACCGGTGGGCTGTCGAATCCGGATGAACCCGCGATCTCCGTGCGCGATTTGACGGGCGCATTGAAATCCTGGATTGAGGTGGGCGCGCCGGATGCAGCGCGGCTGCACAAGGCCAGCAAGGCGGCGCAGCGTGTCGCCGTGTACGCGCACAAACAGGTTGACCTGCTGTTACTGAAGCTCAGTGGAGAACGCATTCATCGCGGCGATGCGGTCGCTATCTATGCAGTGCACAGCGAACTACTCGCGGCCCTCGTTGCGCGACTGTCGAGGCGCATGCAGTTCGATCTGTCGGTGTCCGAAGGCGAGCTGTACATTACAGTTGGCACGGACACATTGTCCGGCTCCATCAAGACCCACCAAATCAGCGGCAAGCAGGCTTAGACTACTGCCATGAGCGGCACTTCCCAGACGGTGGCCGGCTTGGCCTTGCGGGTCAGCCTGTGCATCGCGGCCTGCGCCGCACTCGGCGCCTGCGCGAGTCGCGCGAATGTCGACGCGTCAGCCAATGTCCCGGCGCGCTATACAAGTGTCTGGATCACCGTCAACGAGTTATGGATCAACACCCGCGCGACCGCGGCGCCGGACAACACCGACTGGCTGAAGTTTCCCTTGAGTTCACCCGTCACGGTGAATCTCGCCGCGACAACCAACGGCACACTCACGCTGCTCGCATCGCAGTTACGTATCCCGGCGGGCGATTACCGGCAGTTGCGACTCTACCTCGCCGAGGCGAGCGCTCAACTGACATCCTCGGCGCAATCGGCCGCCATCAGCTTCAATGATCAAGTCGACTATGTGGACGGCAATGGCAATTCGCAGCAGGTGCCACTGCGCTTCGCGAATCCCGAAAAAGGCATTGCCATTCCGATGACTCTGAAGGTGCCGACCAGCGCGAGCGCGATCCTGAGCGCCATCGG